>SLOH01000170.1 GCA_007132595.1 Waddliaceae bacterium
ATGAGACTTTCGCAAAGCGATCAACTCTTTGTGGAGTGTGAGAATTTCATTGTCGTTGTCGTTCCAATTTAACTTAGAGTGAAGAAATGTTTGCCGGTCTTGCGGGTCTTTAAACATCTCGGCAATGTGGTGCGCTTCATACTCTTTTTTTCTTCCCTCTTTGACTGCCTCTGCAAGCGTTTTGCTCTCAAAACTTGTAAAGAAGTCAAAGGGCGTTTTTGATCCCCACTCCTGGCCCATAAATAAGAGGGGGATGTTTGGAGAAAATAACAGGATGCAGGCGGCCACTTTTAATTGATCTTGGCTGACAAGGTCGGCGAGGGGTTTTCCTTTCGAGGCGTTTGCAATTTGGTCGTGATTTTGTGAGAAAACGACAAATTTATCTCCGGGAAGATGTTTGGAGGAGGTTCCAAATTTTTTGTTCCTGTACTTCGACCATTTTCCGTCGTAAATAAAGCCCTCGACGATCGCTTTTTTCAGATCGCTGACTTTGCCGAAATCGACAAAATATGCGCTGCTATCGGGAATTAAGAGGGTCCTTAGCGCGTGGTGATATTCATCGTTCCACACGGCATCAATGCCGTATCCATTTTGGGAGACGGGATCTATTAATTTCGCTTCATTGAGATCACTTTCTGCCGTAATCCATGCTTTTTTACCCAACCGATCGGCTTGCATATGAAACTCTTCTTGCAGCTGCTGTAAAATGTGTTTGGGACTTGAATCGAAAATGCCGTGGATGGCATCGAGTCTCAAACCGTCCATGTGGTACTCGGAAAGGTAGTAAAGGGCATTGTCGATAATGTATTTCCTGACGGGGGCTGAGTCTTTGCCGTCAAAGTTTAGCGCTTTTCCCCAGGGGGTGTGATACTTGTCTGTCAGGTAGGGTCCAAAGTGGTCAAAGACGCTTCCTTCTGGGCCAAAGTGGTTGTAGACAACATCTAGCAGCACGGCGATACCCATCTCATGGCAACTGTTGACAAGCAATTTCAGTCCCTCGGGCCCTCCATACGTCTCTTGGGGGGCGAAGGGAAAGACGCCGTCATATCCCCAGTTACGATCGCCGGGGAAAGAGGAGACGGGCATTAACTCAATGGCCGTGATTCCTAATCGCTTGAGGTGGGGGAGTTTTTTGATGACTGCGGCAAAAGTGCCCGCTTCTGTAAATGTTCCGACATGGAGTTCATAAATAATATGGTCTTGCAGATCGATTCCCTTCCAGTTTTGGTCGGTCCATTGAAACTGCGCGTGATCTAAGAGTCTTGACGGCCCGTTGACTCCCTTGGGTTGCCAGTTAGATGATGGATCGGGCAGCTCGCGCTTTCCATCGATAACAAAAAAATAATCGAGCGGCTCTTTAATGCCCGGAAGCAAGAGGGTGTAATATCCATCTTTTTCTGGATGCATTGCGATCCTATGCTCCTTTGGGGTCAATGCCTTAAGCTCAACGCTTTTTGCATACGGGGCCCATACCGTGAAGGATGTGCCTTCTCCTTTGATGAGGGAGGCTCCGGTTGATCGTGTCCATTTCTTCATATTTCCTCCAAGAGAGCGATCGGGAGCGGGTTGAAAACATCGTTTAAATTGAGCATTTGATCAGGCACGTCAAATACTTTTCCGGAGAGATGCTCTTTATACCGCTTGCCGGGCAGATGGAGAGCGGTCTTTTCCCAGTCCATTTTAAGGTCATGTGCAGCGAGAAACCGTCCGCAGAGTGTAATTAATGTGCTTTCTTGATCTTGACGTGCATAGGCGATCAGATGATTTTCATATTTTCCGCTCGCATTTAAGGGAACAAAATCGCCGTTTTGAAAGGTTTGAAGATGCGCTTGCCTGCATGCAAGGGCTTTTTTTGTCACATAGAGCTTCAATTTATCATCGAGGGGGTTTTGAGAAAGCGTTTGGTACTCTTCCATGTGCGCTAAGTGCTTGGATAATTGATCAAAATCGACCGCCTCGCGGTTGTCGGGGTCTACGAGTGTCAAAGAAAAGAGTTCTGTCCCTTGATAAAAATCGGGGATGCCGGGGCTTGTGATTTTTATCAAGGTTTGTGCAAGGGAATTGCAGCCGCCAAACGGAGCGACTCTTTTAACAAACTGCTCTAAGTCTTGAAAGAAGGAGGCGCTAGGCTCAAGGATCGCTTGTATAAACGCTTGCATTGCACGTTCGTAAGGCGCATTCGGATCGATCCAGCTCGTGCGGCGTTTTGCTTCTCTAATTGCTTTCAACATGTAATTTTCTATCCGCTGAACGTAACCTGCATGGATACTTTTTGACATGGAAGCGACCGGAAGCGTGCCGACAAGTGTTTGATACAAAAGATACTCATCATTTTTATCAGGTAATTCAGCCCTTTTATGCCGGCTGTTCCATTGACTCCATTGATCGATTTTGGTTTTCCATTCATGGGGAATTTCGGAAAGAACATTGAGGCGCGCGCGCACATCCTCGCTTCTTTTGGTATCGTGAGTCGTCGTTGCCAAGAGCGAAAAGGGGGCGTTTTTTTGTCTTTTTATGTTCTCTTCGTAAAAGCATTCACGGGTGATCCCAAACCGGTCGGGCTCTCCGCCCACTTCATTTAAAGAGGCTAAGGGAAAATATCGATAAAAGGCGGTGTCTTCTACCCCTTTTGCCATGACAGGGCCCGAAGTTTGCTGAAATTTTTTCACAAGGTTTAGGCTTTGCTCTGAATGAGAGTGTAAAAATAGTGTTTCCAACTCCTCCCAAAGTTTTTCATCGATCTTAGGAGTTGCCGCTTTTGCTTTTTCTATTGCGCGTTGTAACCGTTTTTGCCCTGTCTCGGGGAGGTAGGTTCTGTAGACGGGGAAGTTGACTAAGAGGGCGATGACTGCCTCCTCTACATCGGACGTCTCATAGGAAGAAAAGTGTTTTGTAAACGCCCGTGTGATTCTCTTTTTTTCAGCGCGCATGTCTTCATTTAAAATATGGAGTTTGCTTTTCATCACAATCGTTTCAAAAGAATCGGTCTCTTCGGTAAATTCACGGTAAAGAGATTGAAATTCACGCGCGTGATCGCAGGAGACAAAAGAGCCGTTCAGAAGGTTGAGATAATCATACCCGGTCGATCCTTGCACAGACCAGCTGCTTGGGATCTCTTCATCATCCATTAAGATTTTTTCAACTAAAAGAAACAGCTCAGGCCATTTTTCGCGTAAGCGAGAAAGATACTGCTTGGGGTCGTACAGTCCGTCGATGTGATCCAAACGCAGCCCATCGACTACCCCTTCTTTAATCCATTCGAATATTTTTTCATGCGCAGATGCAAAGACCTCATCATCTTCGATGCGAATACTCGCAAGATCGCTGATATTAAAGAACCTGCGATAATTAATATCGTAGTTGCCTCTTTTCCAGTAATCTAATAGGTAAGGCGCGGACTTTAAATGGTATGGAAAGCGCATCTGGCCATAGGCGAGCATTTTTTCTCCCCCTTCTTCGACCACAGTAAACGATTTCTTAGCCTCTTCAATGCGTTCCCCTAGAAAGGGAAGTAAAACTTTTCCCGATAAATCTTCTTCCGGAGGGTGCCATTCAATATCGAAATACTTGGCAAACCTTGATTTTTCTCCCTCTTTTAACACGTTCCACCACCATTTGTTAAGCTTGGAGCTTACGCACATATGATTGGGAACAAAATCAAGGATAATTCCGATGTTGTTTGAAAGCTCTTTTAACTCCTGCTCTGTTCCGATCTCCGGGTTAATACGGGAAAAATCTACGGTATCATACCCATGAGCGCTTTTTGTAGCTGCAGCCAGTAGGGGAGAGAGGTAAAGGTGAGAGATGCCAAGCGATTGGAAATAATCGATTGAGCGCGCAATCTCTTTTAAAGGAGTGGCAAAATTTGCTTGAATGCGGTAGGTGGCAGCCGGATGCAACATGGATCGCTCTTTTATTTTACTGATAGTATATCAATTACTTAACTTAAAGGATTTTGGCTTGTCTTTTGCCCTAAGCCTTGATAAAGAGTTAAATGAGAGGAAGTGAGTATAAGGGGCTAAAATTTTGGATACGAAGTTAGATGCGGCAAATATATGCCAAGGAGTTCCGGAGCCGTACGGAGTCTTCCAAACAGAAGAAGGGGTTAATTTTTCCCTGCACGCTAAGCATGCGGAAAGTGTGAAGCTGTGTCTTTTCTACTTTGACAGTGGGGAGCCGTTTGCTGAAATTCCACTCGACCCGAGCGTCAATCGAACAGGGGACTCTTGGCATATCTGTGTGAAGGGGCTACCTGAGAGGCTTGCCTACGGGTATCGCATTTCAAAAGATCGCGGACGGACAATTAAGAAGTTTTACCACCCCGAAACGATCGTATTAGACCCTTATGCAAACGCAGTCAATACCTCAAATCAATGGGGGAAGGAAGAGGGAAATTACAACCCGCTGGGTCTTGTGATTCCAAAGCATGAATTTGATTGGGAAGAGGATAGACCCCTTGACACCCCCTTAAATGAGCTTGTCATCTACGAGATGCATGTCAGAGCATTTACGCAGCACTCTTCAAGTGGGGTGCAAAATCCCGGGAA
>SLOH01000137.1 GCA_007132595.1 Waddliaceae bacterium
AGATGGGTTTTCTGTTGAAATGGTAACGATCATATCACTGTTTTGAGGGTCCGCATCAAACGCTGCAAGAGAAATGCCTTGGAATCCACTGATCATGTTCACAATCTGAAGTACTTCAGGACTTAACTCTGGCGGCATTTCAGAAAACGGCCCCGTTTCTTCAATAATTTGTTTCAGTTTTTTGTATGCAGGGACAATTTGATCTGAATCGATTCCAAAACCAATCGCTATCTTTGCGGATGAGTCAAAAAGGTGTTGGGGAAGATTGCCTTGCAGGCCTGCTAAGAGCTTTATAAGCCTTTGATCTTTCATCTCTAGGCAGATGATGGTGTCTGAAAGTCCCTTGTCAAAATCCAGTTTCGTCGCCCCAAAGACCGTGCGAGGGATGAGGTTGAATAAGAGTGAAAAATCTTCCCTCTCTGCCTGAGTGGCAAGATCAGGGTAGGCTCTGTTGAATTTTTGAAATAGTTTAGCATGGTCGATAAATCCAAAAGCTCTTTTGTCAAAGTGGTACTCTTTGGCAAGTGCTTCTAAATACTGTTGATCCAGTGATTTGACCGGTTTTTCTATACCAAACGCAATTTTAAGCTCTTCCGGTGCGGCGTCTTTGGGCCTGAAAACAAGTATGGCATTTTCTTTGTCCGATGTGACAATGAATTCAAATTCATCAAATAATGGATAGATTGTATAACTCACGCCCTCTAATGACTTTACTCTCCCGGTTGTCTCTGTTTGTTTTTCTAGTTCCTGGACAAACTGATGGAAAAGTGTTTCGTTTTGCAAAGGAATGCGGTAAACCAAACTGGTGCCCACGTTGTATTGGGTAAAATATCCTGTATCTGCAATCCCCGTTTGCTCTTCTTCTAAACGCTTGTTAAACACGTGAACAAACGGTGTGTCATACGTTAATTCGAAGTCTTTAAAATTCAAGATTTTTAGAGAATTTTTCCAAGGAAAAGGCTCTAGTCCTCCGCTGAAGAGAGCAGTGTCGGCGGGAATATAATTTAAATTCGGTGCTTCTGCGCTCAGGTTGATACAGAAGATAAAAAGAAGGAGGAGATAGATTTTTTTCATAAACAAGTCCCTGTTTTTTGAAGCAATAAAGGAGTATGATAGGGTGATAAATATTAGATTTAAAGAATTATTGAAGCTTTTTCCATTTATTCATCCCGCCGACAAGGTTCATCACGTGCTCAAACCCTTGTTTTTTCAGAAGTGAGGCCGCAATGGTCGAGCGAGTGCCGGCGCCGCAAATCACAGCAATTGGCGTCGTCTTAGCGAGATTAAGTTTGAGTCCGGTGGCAAGTTCTGTGATTGGAAGATGAACTGCTCCTTCGATATGGCCTGACTTCCACTCAGCTTCGCTTCTTACATCTACGATTTTTGCGTCTGAGTGAGCAAGTTCAGCTGCCGGCAGCTGGCTCACCTTCCAAAGATTCGCAGGCGGATGGTTGAGTCCAATTGCGATATGGACAATTTGATCAAGGCCGATAATGGCAAGTTGCTTTTTTGCTTTATTCGCCCCGTCTTCATCTGCAACAATGAGTAGAAGAGGTTTATCATACGGAAGGGTCCACCCGGCCCAAAAGACAAACGTATCGCTAAGTGGGATATGGAATGAGTGCGCAAGGTAGCCTTGCGCAATGGCTTCTTGAGAGCGCGTGTCAATAACGGTTAGCTGCTCGATATCCGAGGGAAGCTCGCTTGAGATCGTCGTTTGTCTCTCACTTAGAAGTTTTGGTCCGGAGACATTTATTTTCTTCATAATAGAGAAGTATGGAGGCGCTTTTGGCATGTCCTTGACAAGGCTTTGATACCATTGCTCAAATGGGCGTCTTTTTAACATCGGATTTTCTTGCCGCTCTACCCCGATCGTTGTGGAGCGCTTGTTTGAGATTGCCTTGCCGCAAAGTGAGCCGCCGCCATGCGCAGGATAGACTGTGACCGAATCGGGAAGTTTGAGTATGCGTGAAAAAATCGATTCATACAGTTTGGGAGCAAGGATTTGAGTGGAGCTCTCTCCCATGAGATCAGGACGGCCGATATCGCCGGCAAACAAGAGGTCCCCGGTCAATATGGCGCTTAAGTGCTTTTCTCCATCGATCTCTTCATATAGTTCATAGCAGAGATGTTCCGGTGTGTGGCCCGGTGTGTGGACTGCCTTGATGTCGATCTTCCCGATTGAGAGAATATCTCCGTCTTTGACTGGTTGATCTGCATATTCGGCGAGCCACTCTCGGCCCCCCATTGCAGAGCTGTAGATGGGAGCGCCGGTGATCTGCTTAAGCTCTTTAGCCCCGGAGATAAAATCGGCATGGACATGAGTCTCCAAAATTCCAGAAAGAGAGAGGCCATCTTTTTCAATGATCTCTAAAAATGTTGTCGGATCTCTGATCGGGTCGACAATCACGCATTGCTTTGTTTGAGGACAACCCACGATGTAGGAGTAAGCGGCAATTCCGGGTGTGTGGATTTGATGAAAGATCATGGAAGTATCCTTAAAAACGCGTCTTTTGGTTTTTTATAGTATGCAGTCCGGGGCTAGGTACTGCAAATGCCCAAAAGTTTCGTGGGTTTTTACCACACGCACATTTGAGGGATCAAGACTCTTTCTTGTGACAGAGCACTGAATAGTAAAGGTTTGAAGGTCGACCGTTAGCCCGGGGTCTCCCGGTAATACTTGCGTTTTAGACGCTTTGTCCTCACTGAGATTTAACTCACTGCGCAGTTTTTTTGCAATTTCCAGCCGAACATCTCCTTCTCTGCCGGAAAACTCTGTGCAGATCACAAGTCTTGGTTCTGTTGCCTCTGTAAGAGAAAATGTGCCGTAGTAGCCAAGGTTTCCATCGGTGTAGTTAAGCTTGCTATAGTCATTGAGATTTGTCGTGCCAAACCCTGTGATAAGAAGATCGCACCTGCCGAGGTTATGAGCGATCAGCGGCGACCAAGAGGTGCCGGTCACATAACCAAGAGAGAGGACTTTATTTTCTTCGATTGATGATAAATCAAACCGAATACCGAGTGAATAAGGAGTTTGGCTGCCGAGTTGAGATTTATCGGAAGAGGGGAAGAACGAATCTCTTGGCGTTGTGGAGAAGTAATGGAGAAGGATTCCGTTGTCTAGTTGAATGTTCTCAACGTCCGGGGAGTCTAAGAAAAGCTCAAGGCAATGAACGGTGTCGCGTTCTTGTTTGAAGTGTGGCTTTAACGTGTGGCCCAGCTCTTCATACGCCTTTTGGTTTAGATAGTAGTTGATCACATGTAATTCTGGACTGACTTGGTTGAGCTGATAGTTTAGGTTGTATATGCGTTTAATATCTGCGTAAGCGCGTGGATTGTCCCGGGTGATAATCACATAGTCGATATCTTTGACAAAAAGATTTTGCTCATGAAAGTTTTCTAAGAAAGACTCTCCGGGATTGACAACGATTCCCTTGCCTTCCCATCGAATGTAAAAGCCGCTGCAAGAAAGGGGCGTTTGCCTCTTTCCGTAAAGAAAACGGGCAGCCGGCGGCATCTCTTTTGAAGCGCTGCAAGTGCCGTTGAGAATATAGACTCCTTTTTCTATCTGATCCTCTCTTTTTTCCGACTGATTGAGATATTCGGTGATCAATTCCGAGCGGAGTTGCCCAAACGCTTTTGTTCGCTCTTCTATCGCATGTTCAAGGGTCAGATCGCTGCCGAGCTTTTCGGCGATGTATTGATCTTGCTCCTGCTCTTTGAAATTCATTTTAGAGAGGTCAAGTGAATACTCTTCTTCTTCTGATTCAAAACTTGCAGGTGTTTCATCGTTTGGAGTAGGCGTAGGATTAGGAGTTGGCTCTTGCATTTTTTGCTTAAGGGCAAGCAGTTCACGGTCATTTGGAACCGATGAGAGGGCCTTTTCTACAAAACGGTCAGCCTTTTCCATTTGTCCTTTATTAAATGCGATGTGGGCAGAGGCGCGATTGCAAAAGAATTGAAACTGAGGAATCGACCTGGCGAGAAGGTAGTGCTGAAGCGCTTGGTCGTATCTTCCTTGATAATACTCGCCTTCACCTTTGAGAAATTGCACAAGTTCTTTATCGTCATATGCTTCCTGTATGAACTTTTCAATGCTTTCAAGGACGAGTTCAATGCTTTGTGCTTCAAATTTTTCGCTCTCCTGCAAGTAATTTTGCAAAATTTCCGACCCTTTTACTTGCGTCATCTTCACACCTCATTTAAATTTACAATCGTTTTAACTGAATTGGCCATTTGAAACCAAGAAGAATTCTAGGCCCTCTTGAATAACCCTGGCTGCCTGAGATTTAGCGCCTTTCGACTGAAATTCGATAAAAACGCACTCACTTAAGCTTCAAAGCTTAAGACCGATTGCTTTTTCAAATTTTAGAAAAAATTCAGTCAAAATATCATTAACCTGAGTTTATCAGAGGTTCCATAAGAAGAAGATTGACTAAATGATACAACCTGCGACACAATAATCCCTTATGTTTTTACCTTATGCCCGACAAACAATAGATCAAAACGATATAGACTCTCTGACTGAGGTGCTG
>SLOH01000158.1 GCA_007132595.1 Waddliaceae bacterium
AAATTACAGATAAGGGACTTGGGTGTTTAGTCAACCTTCAGCAGTTGAAGACTCTTCAGCTGAGAAGTTGCAGGCGGATCACAAACAACGGTCTGACACATATAACAAAGTTCACGCAATTGCAAATCCTTGATATCAGTTGGTGCGTTAAAATTACAAAGAAAGCTTTTGAACAGTTGCTAAGTCTTGAACAGTTGCAAGAACTAGACATCAGTGGGTGCCTAGAAATAACAAACGAAGAGCTCACATCTTTAGCAGCTCCTAAGCAATTGAAAATCCATAAGGAGCACCTGAAAAATTCAGGTTAATGTTTCTAGAGGAACCAAAACTTACAAAAAAAACAGGAATCAGATGGTCAATCACACAGGTAACAAATGCTCCGGTCATTGGGAAAATGTTCAAGCGACTCCCATTCACTTTAAAAATAACATTGAAGACAAACATTCAGCCTCCTCAGAAGAGGTGATGAGCAGTTTTCCGAGCGAAGAAGAGGAGTCGAAAGTAGGGTCATCAAAACTGTTTGCAAAACCTCTCATCCTTACAGGAAGCTTTAAAAGCCTGTCCGTACAACAAATACTCGCCCACTCTAAAGTGCAACAAGACTTAGTGGTAAAGGTAAGAGAACCTAAAACAGTACAAGAAGCCATTCATCTAGCGATCCAAACCAATGCAAGCCATTTGGATCTTTCCGGTTTTAAACGAATCAGCTGTGAACAACTAAAGCAAATCGAAAATATTCCAGCCTTACGCTCAATTGACATGTCCGGATGCAGATTACCGTATCTTGGGCTATCGTATTTACGCAATGTTTCCAATCTGCAAAGCCTTAAACTCACTGGGTGTGAGCAGATCACAAGCGAGGATCTCGCGTGTCTTTCAAACTTTGAGCAACTCAGGCACCTTGACTTAAGTGGATGCTTTCATCTTACAGATGCAGGCCTTCTCCCTTTAGCAAATCTTAAACAGCTACGCACTCTAAAACTACGAAATTGCGAGAAAATCACAGACGTCGGTGTCTCGTATTTAACCGGACTTACGCTATTAAAAACGCTTAGTTTAAGCGGGTGCAAGCCGATCACAAATGCCGCTCTTACCTGTTTGAAAGGGCTGACTAAGATTCACTCCCTTAATTTAAGCGGCTGCTGGAATATCACTGATATGGGTCTCATGGGTTTAGAAAATCTTAATCAGCTAAGAGATCTTAATTTAAGCGGCTGCTGGAAAATCACAGATAAAGGTCTTGTCGCTTTAGAAAATTTTAAGCACTTGAGAAACCTGAATTTAGAAGACTCCATGCTCGTTATCGGCTCAGGTCTTCGATATTTAGGAGGACTAAAACGCTTGAATTTAGCGGGCTGTCAGATTACAGACGAGGGCTTTGAATACTTAGGAAATATGCCGCAGTTACAAGATTTGAGTTTGCAAAGATGCCCCATTACAGACCCTCACCTCATGTTTTTGGCAAGCCTTAAACAGCTAGAAATTCTTGATTTAAGTGGATGCAAGAAAATTACTGGCTCTGGACTTGAGGATTTAACCCCCTTGACAGAGCTGAAAACCCTTCATTTAAATGGGTGTCAGAAAATTACAGACGACACTCTTAAGTATTTAGCAAGTTTCAGGTATTTGAAAACCCTCGGTTTATACGGATGCCACTTGATTACAGACAAAGGCGTTGAGGTTTTATCCTGTCTCAACCATCTGAAAAACCTCGATTTAAGTGGGTGCTTGAAGATTACAGATCAAGGCCTTGCGTATCTATTGCGCCTTGAAAAGCTAGAAAGTCTCAACCTAAGTGACTGCACACTTGTCACAGGTATTGGTCTTAAGAGTTTAAAGCCTCTAAAACAGCTGCAGAGACTAAATATCAGCGGGTGCATTGGGATTATAAGCAGCGATTTTCTATGCTTAGCCACTTTTGTTCGGTTACAGGTTCTTGATTTGAGTTGGTGCCGATTAAAAGATGAAAGCCTTGCGGCTCTTCAAAACCTTAATCGATTAAAAATCCTTAAACTCAGAGGGTGTATCATGATCACAGATTCAGGCATTGCACACCTCACTAACTTAAGTGAACTAGAAATCCTTGATCTATACAATTGCCATCTCGTGAGACCCACCTCTTTTAGAAATCTACCAAACCGTGATCGGTTGCAAATCAAAAAAGAGTAGCTTAGACAGATCTTTTGCCTAATATTTTTTCTTCCAGAGAGAGAATTTTTTTAACCTCTTGATATGCATCGTCGATATCCTTATTGACCACGCGGTAATCGTATTTATCCGCGAGCGTAAGCTCATGTTTCGCCCACTGTAATCGCGTATTGATATCCTCCTCACTCTCGCTTTGTCTAGCGCGCAACCGCCTCTCCAGCTCTTGATATGAGGGGGGCTCAATAAAAACTAATACCGCGCCCCTCTTCTCCTTTATCTGCAGTGCGCCCTGAGTGTCGATGACAAGGAGCACATGGTCGCCTTGATTCAATCGCTCATCGACCCACCGGGCATTGGTTCCATAGAAATATTGATAAATTTCCGCATACTCAAGAAGTTCGCCCCCACTGATTGCTTTTTGAAATGTATCTCGAGACACATAAACGTAATCAACGCCATCGACCTCCGCGCCTCTTGGCTCTCTTGTTGTCCAAGAGACACTCCGAATGACGCCGGGAATATCCTTCGTTAAACGATCTGCCAAGGTCGTTTTCCCGACCCCTGAAGGTCCGCTGATCACAAAGAGCTTTCCTTTTTCAAAGTCATTTGATTTTGCCCGAATCGAAAGAGTGTGCCATACCCCCGCAAGGCAACCGATAGCAAGTGCGAAGTGACGCCAAACGCCTAGCGTTCTCTGATATGCAACCGGAGTTGAGGCGACTTGAGAAATTGTCACCTTATGCATGTTCAATGGAAGTTGATTCCTCCGCTTTTCATGTAAGCGAACGGGGGGTAGTAACTTGTGACGCTTACACCTCACCTCAATTCCCTTCCCGCTCGAGTTAATCTTTGCCAGAGGGTCTGAAAGAATCGCTAGAACCTCTTTGTTTTGATCACAACGTTTCGAGGGCCCTAAGCGGTCGCGGTAAACATTTAAATTCTGGTATCGTCTTAGCCGGTATCTCTTTGCCATGCAATATCCAAATAGAGTGGTGCCGACAATGGCACTGCTCAAAGCAACAGGTGAGTCAATTGGCATCTGCTCTGTCATCATTGACCATCCCAAACAGAAAGTCGGTGCAGTCAAAGCTGTTGCCATCGCACTTTGCTCCACATGTTTTAATTGCTCTGCAACTTGAGAGTATTCCTTGCGCAAATCTTGAGCCGGAACAAAGGCACGGGTGCGAAACGAGTATTTCTCTAAAGAGATCCCTCTTTTATGGACAGAAATTGCCCCTTGAAAAAGGGGGCATGTATAATTTGCGTTCAATCTTGAAATGGGCAGCATCGCAATCTCCTTGAGAAAAGAAAAAAACATTACAAAAAACGAATATCACATCAACCCAATCGCCTTCCACTCACACCACTGATAAAAAAAAAACCTAACACCCAGTCACTTACAAAAATATTATCTTTTTTTTATTCGTTTATTTATTGTCAAAAATAAAAAAAGTAAGGGTAAGATGGCGAGTAAACACTTAGAACACTCAAAAACAATCAAAATAAGAACTGCCTGCTTCCTTATGGCTGCTTGGCTCGGAATCTTTCTAACAGCTTGCGGTCAATCGGAAAACCCGGGGAAAAACCCCCGGGAGACAAGCAGCGCAAAAGCAGTCCTTCTACCCACTGAAGGAAGCGATGTACGCGGCGTGGTCAATTTCACAGAGGTTAAAGACGGAGTCAAAATTGTCGCACACATTGAGGGACTTAGCGAAGGCCCGCATGGATTTCATATTCATGAGCATGGGGACTGCAGCGCTCCGGATGCCTCTTCAGCGGGAGGTCACTACAACCCGACAAATAAAAAACATGGCTGCCCAGGTGATGAAGAGCGCCATGTCGGGGATTTAGGCAACATTGTGGCCGATGAAAATGGGAGCGCACACTACGAGCGCATCGACTCTGTCATCCGTTTAAACGGAGAGCATAGTATTATTGGGAAAGCTGTCATTGTCCATGAGAAGGAAGATGACTGTAAAACCGATCCGACCGGTGATGCCGGCGGGCGCATGGCATGTGGAGTGATCACCCCGCTCCCCAACCAGTAGGAGTCTTGTGAAGTTTTGCTCTCTCCTTAACAACTCAGCCGACAATCGCTTGTGAAAAAATACATGGGATGCTAAACCATACTCTTCCTTAGTGTAAAAACAAAATAAAGGTGGAAAATGGCAAATTGCATCAACGGCCAATCCTCTGTGTGGGATCAACCCAAAGATCTTCCTGCGGCACTTGCCCCAGAAAATCGCAAAGAAGGGGCAACGGTAAATAAGATATCGAGCATAACTCAGAAGCAGTTTAACAACCTCAATAATAAGAAAGTTGCTGAAGGCCCAGGACCTGTGAAATCACC
>SLOH01000030.1 GCA_007132595.1 Waddliaceae bacterium
CTCGTCGATTGAAAAAGATTCCGGGCTCAGTTGAAAATGGCCTTTTGATTTTCTATCGGCCAGTAAACTTCCCAAGGCGAAGGGGAGTACTTCGGTACCAAAAAGGGAGACAATCCAGCGGAGAGGGCGGGCATAGGTAATCGGGAGATTGTCCCATCGCATTTTTTTGGGAAAATCAAGATCTTTGATCAGTTTGGGCAAATTCTCTGCTAATATTTTCGCTGTTGATTCGCCCCCGGTCTTCGTGGTGGCAAAAAGGTATTCGCTTCCCTTTTTTTCTTGGATGGTAACTGCCGGGTCAGCCCCCTGTTCAATTTGAGAGCGGCTCATCGGCTCTTTATCGATTGAACGGAAAAAGCCAAGCGCCGCTTTCGTTGGGTTGCCGTCGTTGTCAAATGCAGTTTGCACCGCAGGTCCGCGCCTTTCGGTTGTCTTTGTCGGGACTAGAAGAGCAAGATCTTTGATTAGAACGGCAAGTCGTCTTGGCGTTGCAAAGCATTTGATTTCTTTGAACGGGATACTTTCCTTTTGTAAGAGCTTCTCAATATTGTCTTTTAAATTGCGAATTCCAATCGGAACAAAAGTCGCCGGAAGCTCCTCTGAACCAATCTCTAGCAGAAAGTCATCGTGCTCTTTTTTGGGATGCAGCAAGTCTTGTGGGAGCTTTGGAACACTTGGCGCGGCAATTTTTTCCACCGGAAATGTCTTCATAAGCGGGAACCCGGCCTCTTCACGACTGCTGATATATTTGGTTGCGATCTCTTTTGCTAGATTGCGAATGCGAGAGATATAGCCGGTGCGTTCTGTTACAGAAACGACTCCTCTTGCATCGAGCATGTTGAATGCGTGAGACGCTTTCATCACAAAGTCATAAGCCGGGATTGGAAGGCCAATTGTCACGAGCCGCTTTGCTTCCTTTTCATAGTCATCAAAGTGACGCTGCCACATGGATGTGGAGGCGTGCTCAAAGTTGTAGCCGCTCCATTCCACTTCATTATTTTTGTAGATCTCACCGTATGTAAAGTGTTCGTTCCATTGAATATCAAAGATGCTGCTGACTTTTTGCAAATACATCGCAATCCGCTCAACACCGTAGGTTAACTCTCCGGGGATGGGATCCAAGGCAACTCCGCCAACGCTTTGAAAGTAGGTGTATTGCGTGATTTCCATTCCATCAAGCCAAACCTCCCATCCAAGACCAAAGGCTCCAATCGTTGGGTTCTCCCAGTCGTCATGGACGAATCTGATGTCGTGCTCGCCAAGGTCTAAACCAATTGCTTTTAAAGAGTCGACATACATCTTTTGCATTTCGACAGGTGCCGGCTTGAGTAGCACTTGGTATTGAAAATAGTGTTGAACGCGATTGGGATTTTGTCCGTAACGACCGTCTCCGGGCCTTCGGCAAGGCTCCACATATGCCACGCGAAACGGCTCGGGACCAAGTGAGCGGAGAAAAGTCGATGGGTTTAAGGTGCCGGCTCCAAGTTCAAGGTCATAGCCTTGCTGGATGACGCATCCTTGAGCCTCCCAGAACTTCGTAAGCTTTTGTAAAATTTGTTGGAATGTCAACATGTCAAATCTTTCTCTTTTAAGTAAAAAATGTTACACCAAACGAATGAAAGAGTGAAGACTTTATGCCAAAAAACCCAAAAATTCGCCGGCAGCTCAATACTTTTAACTCCATATGGCAAAAACTCCATTATAGTAATCCTCAGTATATGGACTATGAGTTTCCAAAGGTCAGTGTCATTATTCCCGCATATAATTGCGCGCAGATCATCGATCTTACTATCAAAAGCGTAATTGATCAGGATTATCCGAATTTTGAGATCATCATTATTGACGGCGGGTCGACCGATCGGACACTTGAAGTTGTGAAGGGGTTTAATAACGAATATATTCACATTCATTCAGTCTCGCGCTTTCAAAGATACGAGATGCTCAATAAAGGGATTACCCACTCTAGCGGGACGTATATTAACTGCATGTTTCCCGGTGATTTTTACGTTAATCAATACACGCTTCGTACGATGATGCAGATTGCTCTATCAGCAGATTTACCCAGCCTGGTCTTTTGCGGAACTTTGCTTCGAGACGGAATCAAGGAACCTAAAATTCTGTATCGCCACCTATCGCTTAAGGTGCTTCGTAAAGGACAACAGCCGACAAGCTTGCAGTCCTGCTGGATCCACCATGACGTTTTTGAAAAAATCGGCAAGTTCAATACTCACTACCAACTTCGAGGAGGGTTTGATCTTATGTGCCGTTACAGTCTGTATGGGGGGCTGCGCACGAAGTCTACAAGCCACGTGTTAACCGATTACGACCTAAGGCATGTCACCCGTAAAATGGTAATTGTACATTTTAGAGAAACTCTGTATATTCTCTGGAAATACTTTGGAATGAAAGCAGTCGCTAAATGGCTCTTCATTCAAAAGGATTTTTATCGAATTTTCCGACTATGGGGACGGAGCATAAAGAGCGCCTTTTTAAAAAAATGAATATCGATCAGATTCAACAGCAAATCAAAGACCACAATCTTGACGGTTGGCTCCTATATGATTTTAGAGGGAGCAATGAAATTGCTTGCCAATTTTTAGAGATCAAAAAGCAGCTCGTTACGAGGCGGTTTTTCTACTGGATACCCAGAGATGGAGAGCCGGTAAAGGTGGTTCATGGCATTGAAAAACAGCCTCTTGCCCATCTTCCGGGCAAAGAGCACGCCTACTATTCGTGGCAGCAGCTGCATCTTGCGCTTAAAGAACTCTTGGCGGGGAAAAAACAAATTGCCATGGAGTACTCCAAAAATGCCGCGCTTCCCACCGTTTCCAAAGTAGACGGAGGCACCCTCGATCTTGTGCGAACTCTCGGCGTTGATGTCGTTAGCTCAGCTCCCTTATTACACACTCCATTAACGCCGCATCAAATAGAGCTGCATAAGGAAGCTGCCGCTCAATTAGACCAGATCGTAGATCAAGCGTGGAGTTTCATTTCAGAGCATCTCAAGCGAGGTGATCCGATTGATGAATATATCGTCAGACAAGAAATTTTAAACGCAATGGATGCGCGCGGACTTGAGACAGACTCAGGTCCCATCTGCGCTGTTAATGGTCACTCAGCTGACCCTCATTATATTCCGGAAAAAGAGACGGCTTCTTCAATTCAAAAAGGTGACTTTGTCCTTATCGACCTTTGGGCGAAAAGAGCAGTTCCCGGAAGTATTTATGCAGACATTTGCCGAGTCGCTGTTTGCGATGTGAAACCAACTGAAAAGCAGAAGGAAGTATTTTCAATTGTGAGAAAGGCGCAAAAAACAGCCTGCGAACTCGTCAAAAAACCGCGAGCCCTGATGGGATGGGAGGTGGATAAAGCCGCCCGCGATGTGATAGAAAAGGCAGGCTTTGGGCAAAATTTCTTCCATCGCACAGGACACAGTATTGATGAGAAAGATCATGGGGACGGAGCCAATTTTGATAACTACGAGACAAAAGATGATAGACCCTTGCTTGCCGGGTCTTGCTTTTCTATCGAGCCCGCAATCTATTTGCCGGGGGAATTCGGCGTTCGCCTAGAACACAATATTGTCTTCTTCAATATGGGAGAAGTGGAAATTACAGGCGGTATCCAGGAAGAGGTGCGCACACTGATTTAGAATCGTATTCGTATAAAAAGATCCGTTCTGCTATGATCTTTCGAATGAAAAATACATCATCCGGATCAGTTCTATCTGCCATACTTCTTATTGCCGGTACCTGCATAGGCGGAGGAATGCTTGCCTTCCCATTAAGTACCGGAATTTTCGGCCTCGTTCCTTCTCTCTCAATGATGGCAATCTGTTGGGCCGCAATGACACTATCCGCTCTTTTCCTACTTGAAGCTTGCCTTTGGATGGAAGAAGGGGCACATATGATCTCCATGTCCGAACGCTTTTTAGGTCTTCCCGGCAAAATCATCGCGTGGATTTTATATCTGTTTATTTGCTACGGCTCAATTGTTGCCTATACAGCAGGCGGCGGACTACAGGTCGCGGGGATTATGAACATCTCAAAAGAACTCGGCTGCGCTCTCTTTGTTTTGCTGTTTGGCGTGATGATCGTACTTGGGAAAGGTGTTGTTGGACGTGTGAACGCTTGGCTTTTTACCGCGATGATCGCAACGTTTCTTTTTCTTGTGAGCATGGCAATCGATGAGATTAATCCAGAAAACCTGCTCCATGCTAGATGGTCTGAAATTCAGCTAACCATTCCTTTGATTTTAACAGCATTTAGCTTTCAAACCCTCATTCCAAGCTTGCCAAGCTATTTAAAGCGCAACGCGAAAAAGCTGAGATGGGCGGTTGTCGGAGGAACGACGCTTACCTTCATGATCAATTTTGTCTGGCAGATGGTCGTTCTTGGTATTGTCCCTTTGAATGGGGAAAATGGACTTTCTGCCGCACTTGCTAAAGGCGATTTGCCAATTACAGAGTACATCGCGCA
>SLOH01000109.1 GCA_007132595.1 Waddliaceae bacterium
AAAGAAGAGAAGTGAAATAGCGACGATCTCACCTCCAAACGGAAGAGTAGATTCAAAAGCGGCAACTGTCATCGACGCACCATTTAAAAGCTTTCCTGTGGCATCGACCGTCCCAAACGTGCCAGTAACCGTTAGGACAAGCCCCGTGATTGTGCAGATGAGGATAGTAGAGAAAAAACTTCCGGTCATTGAGATTAGACCCTGATGCTCCGGTTTGTCAGTTTTGGCAGCAGCAGCGACTATCCCAGCTGTTCCAAGTCCGGCTTCTGTTGTCATGACTCCCCGACATACCCCCACTTGCATGGCTGTGATCACGGAACTTCCCGCAAAACCTCCAAAAGCCGCTTGTCCGGAAAATGCACTCTTTACGATGGTAAAAACAGCAAGTGGGATTCGCTCAAAGTGCAACATCAGAATGACAAGGCCGCAAACAAGGTATAGTATCCCCATCAGCGGAACAAGAATTGAGGCGATTTTTCCAATGCTTTTAATTCCTCCAAGCAAAATAGATGCGACAATGACAAACAACAAACCGGCTGTCACACCACTTGGAATGAAAAAGACTCTTTGCATCACATCTGCAACGCTATTTGCTTGAATGAGGTTGCCTCCACCAAAAGCTGCAAATGAGCCAAGCAGCGCAAAAACAAAGGCGAGCTTATGATTTTTAAGACCTCGAGAAATGACATACATGGGTCCCCCGCACATCTCTCCCCTCTTATCTTTCACCCGATATTTAACTGCGAGTAGTGACTCGGAATACAGCGTTGCCATCCCAATCACAGCAGTCGCCCACATCCAAAAAAGAGCGCCCAATCCTCCCACGGTAAGTGCTGTTGCAACCCCGGCTAAGTTTCCAATCCCGATGGTGCCGGCCATGTTTGTCATTAAGGATTGAAAGGGTCGAATGTCCCCTTGCTTTTTACTTTTAGAGCTTCCGGCGACAAGTAATTGCAACGCTTTTCTAAAGTAGCGAAACTGCACGCCGCGGAGTTGATATGTGAGCATGAGACCGGTTGAGACAATTGCAATAAGAAGTGGCGGCCCCCAAATGACTTCGTATAGAATGTTGAGCAGCTTCATAAATCTTTTAAGAATTTTTTAGTTTCAGAGGTGATAATTGTGGAAAGACCGAGAAGTGCGATTAAGTTCGGAATAGCCATCAGACCATTTGAGATATCGGCTAAAGACCAGGCGAGCTCCATTTCAATTGCAGCGGCCGGGATAATAATTAGGATAAAGAAAATACGGTATGGCAAGATGGCAATCTCACCAAAAAGATACTCGCAGCACTTTTCACCGTAATAGCTCCAGGCAAGTATTGTTGAAAAGGCAAAGAGAATGAGTCCGATCGAAACGATGTAACTACCTCCTGCAAATGATGACTCAAAAGCTGCAATGGTAAGCCCTGCGCCATTTAATGTAGGGCCTGCAAGAGGTTGTGAATCAAACACGCCGGTGACAGCGAGTACGAGCCCGGTCACGGTACATATAATCAGTGTTGAGAGCAAGGCCCCGGTCATGGTAATTAACGCTTGGCGACACGGAGAGTCAGTTTGCGCAGCAGCAGCTGCTATGGACGAGATACCCAGGCCCGCCTCATTTGAGAAAATACTTCTCGCAACACCCGTTTGAATTGTAAGCATCAGGCCAGCGCCAACAACTCCTCCACAAGCGGCTTTTCCGGAAAATGCCCCTTCAAAAATCAGGGCAAACGCTCCCGGTATTTTTGTGAAATTCATCCCCAAAATGATAAGTCCACCGACCATATAAAAAAGCGCCATAGCCGGGACAAGTACCCCGGCAACATGCCCAATGCTCTTGACACCACCGAGAATAACAAGAGCTGTAAGAATTGAAAGGAACACGCCGGTAACCCACGGATTGATGTGCCATACCGATGAGATTGCATCAGCAATAGAGTTGACTTGCACAAGGTTCCCGGTACCAATTGCTGCAAGGACGCCAAAGCTTGCAAAGATCATTGCGAGCCACCTTAACCCAAGTCCTTTTTCAATATATTGCATTGGTCCGCCGATCATCTCGCCAAATTTGTCCTTTTCTCGATATTTTACAGCTAGGAGTGACTCTGCATATTTTGTGGCCATCCCCAGAATTGCCGTGATCCACATCCAGAAAATTGCACCGAATCCCCCGAGACAAATCGCCGTTGTCACGCCAACGATAGCGCCTGTACCAATCGCCCCGGCAAGCGTTGTCATTAGCGCCTCGAAGTGGTTAATATCTCCTACAGCGCCTTTTGGTTTTTTTTTGAATACCTGTTTTAACGCGTACGAAAAATAGCGAAACTGCAACCCTTTAAGTAAAACTGTGAGATAGATGCCGGTACCGAGCAAAAGTAGTAAAAGAGGAAGGCCCCAAACCCAGTTTCTTATCTGATTAATCCATTCCAGTGCAGACATGTAATTTCCTTAAATAGATAAATATTATATCAAAGCTATATCTTTAGTAAAAAAAGAATATTAAATTAAATTATTAAAGGGGCTTTGTTCCAAGAACAATTGTGGCAATGCCTCCGGAAAGCTTTTGTGTTGACACCGGTTCAAATCCCTCTTCCTACATAAGCTTTGTTAGATTTTCAGGAGTTTGAAAGGACTGAATACTTTGACTTAGATAATGGTATGCTTTCGTGTTTGAGGTCATTAGTTTACCGAGGATTGGTAGAATTGTCTTTAAATACACCGTGTGTCCAAACTTCAAGAAAGGGTTCTTGGGACGCGTTAGCTCTAAAATTCCCATCAGGCCTCCGGGTCTAAGGACACGAAACGCTTCTCTGATACAAAGGCTTGGGTTACTGACATTGCGAATTCCGTATGAAATTGTCACGCAGTCGATCACTTCATCAGGGAGCGGAACTTTTTGCGCATCTGACTGAATATAGTGAATGCGCTGTCCATCAAGATGCAATTTTTTCGCTTTAGACTTAGCGATGTCGAGCATTTCAGGAGTAAAATCGAGAAGATATAGCTCAAATGCTCCCTTATTAAGCTTTGCGTAGTTGAAGGCAATCTCTCCGGTTCCGCAACAAAGATCGAGAAATGCGTGCACCTCTTGCTTATGAGCGACCGCTTTTGCCAGCTCCATATTCCAATGCTTATGCATTTTAAATGAAAGAATCGCATTGGTTCTGTCATAATTTTTGGCAATTGTGCCAAACATCTCTTTTATTGATTCAGGCGCCTGTTTTTGGTAAGTCATCGTCTTTGTCTCTTTTGGAGGTTTGATCATCTACACCGCATAAGGGACAAGTCGGATCATCTCCGCAGCCCTTCTCTTTGCGGTTTCTTTCCTCTTTGGGGTTTCTGCCGCATCTGCCGACGCGGTAAGTAGATTTGCCTGTTAAAAAATAGCTGATTCCAAGAAAAAAAGTGGCTAAGAGACACAGCACAAAGGTGAGTATGATTGTAAGCCAAAAGGTGTTTGTCATTTTTTCTTTGGTTTATTTTTTAAACTAGTTTCTTCAACATCAACCCATATTGGCGAGCTCCAAGCCGTATTACCATCCTCTTGTGTCACACGAATATAGTAATAGACAAATGGGGACTCTTTCGCCTGCGGGTTCATCGCGATTGTATTGATATCGACTAAATCATCAAAGGAAAATTCATGGTGATACAGTTCAGGTTCAACCTTATGAATCACATCCCCTCCTCTCACAATTTCAATAGAACTCAGCTTGCATGTTCCAGCGGCATACACATTGATATGGCGGTTGACAATGAGACCCGGCTTTTCTGCAGTTGACAATTCACTTCCCATAGGAGCGCCTGCGATAGAAAAGACGACAATCATTCGCTCGCCTGTCGTCGCATAGCACCTGCGATTATAGAGCGCATCAAACAGAGAGCTTCGAGACAATTGCTCGGAAAAAATTCCGGTATATCCGGGAAAATACTGCTCTTGTTCATCTTCGTAAAAATGACTGTAAATGCCGCGATCGTCAAGACCACCAGCAACAAATCCAAATCGTTTATTCTCATTTAGAGCATTGATGATGGAGCCTTCAGCCGTTTCATTGACGCCCGTCTTCTTTTTATTGTGGACCGGGAATGGGTTACCCTTCTTTGCTGTTGTTTCAGAGCTTCCCCACGCATTATAAATCTCAACGACTCGTTCGAATTCAGGATTAAAATCCTTAAAATCATATTCAAATCCCTTCGCCATCGTAAACGTTGGGATTGAAATGCACTCTTTTGGAGTTAAGCTTTTATACAGCTTTTTTAATGATTGCCCCTTGCCCTCATCATATCGAATCAGTTGACGGCTGTCTTTTGCATAAAGAAATTGACGTACTCCCTCTTCTTTTGGCTTTCCTACCCACTGGAAGCCTTGGAAGGTCGCAAATCGCTCAGCTTCGTCAAATTCAGAGATGTTTTGCTGAATCAGCTTCCAAAGATCGTTTGTCGTCTCCTCCTGGTTAGCAAAAGGAGAAGCGGCAAAGAATTGAAAAAAGTCAT
>SLOH01000008.1 GCA_007132595.1 Waddliaceae bacterium
ACTTAAGTGAAACGCAAAGGGCGTACAATAGAAAAATCGCCTATGACAACCAGCTGCTGAAGAGACAAACGCCGGAGCCCTTTGACACGCCGAATGAGATTCAAGAAAAGATCGATCGGTTAAACAAATGGTATCAAGAAAATCAAATGACTTACGCGTTTGAACCGACTCCTATGGAGTCGGTGAAGATCGCTTTTCAATCCCGTCTCTTTCGCTACTTCTCAAGAGTCATCACACTTGACTTTGGCACTATGAGAAACGATCCGAATAGAACCGTGATATACGAGGTAAGCAAACGATTTAAATACTCGCTCACCCTCTCAGTGATCCCGCTCTTCATCTCATTTTTCCTCTGCCTCTTCTTTGGATTGATTATGGCCTACAACCAAAATGAATGGCCTGACTACTCGCTAAACCTCCTATTTCTTATTCTCTACGCAATCCCCGTTTTTGTTGTTGCCCCTTTTCTGATTGAAAAAGTGGCGCTTGGAAATGATTTCCCATTTACAAATACCCCGATTCCCATTAGCGGTTTTACAAGCCCCGAACCAATCTACGAGCAGCTAAACACCTTTCAAAGATTAATCGATACACTCAAACACATCACTTTGCCGCTCATTGCGATTATGTATGGCACTCTTGCCGCTGCTACCCGTCTGTCTCGAACAGCAGTCTTAGAAGTTTTACGCAAAAGTTTTGTGCGCACCGCACACGCCAAAGGGCTTTCGAAGAGTGTAATTATGGTCAAACATGTCGGCCGTAACGCAGCGATTACAATCGTGACCACTCTTGCGAGCTCTCTTGGCGTTGTTCTGGGCGGATCGCTCATCGTTGAAACGATTTTTGGAATTGACGGCTTCGGTAAATTTTTCTATGATGCCGTGCTCAACCGCGACTACAATGTGATTATGTTTTCGGCGATCGCAGGCTCTTTTTTAACATTGGTTGGCTATTTGCTTGCCGATATTACCTATACAATTCTTGACCCTCGCATTACCTTGGAATAAATATGGAGAGGACATTATGGGACAGCATCTGGCAGCAGTTTCGACAAAACAAAATCGGAATGGTCTCAGGAGGCATTCTTCTCATCTTTTGCGTAGTCGGCCTCTATGCCCCCTTGCTTGCATCAAGCAAACCTCTTTTTGTCATCTATGAAGGAGAGCCGTATTTCCCGCTCTTCCGCTATCTCTTCCACACCAGATTCTATACCAAGCCGATCGATATCTTTTTTAACTTACTCATGTTCACACTCCCCCTTGCCCTACTCATTAGAAAAAAAACATGGACTGCTATCTTAATTGCCGTCCAACTCTTTGGCTTTGTCTACCTCACATTCCGCCACTCCCCCGATCCTACCGCAGACATCGCGCTGACCCAAGAAAGGCAAGAAGCCCTCAAGGAAAATCCGCCAATCAGCTGGGCGTTTGACCTTAGGTATATGAATACATACGCCAAACTCAACCGCCTCATTCACTATAAGCTCATGAAACAAAGAGAGGCCAAGATCCCGGAAGATGCGCCCTCGCTTTGGAAAACCGAAGAGGAGAATCGAAATCGGCTGATTGAGACATATCAGCGAATCGGTGATACGGAGAGCCTTCAGTTCCTCGTTGATAAAAAAGAGTGGCTAGAAGAGAAAAGTCAAGATCTGCACTTGATGATCATGCCGTTAATTTCCCCCTTTCACTGGGAAGATGATGCGGGAGGCGGCCAAGAGTACAATCGAGCAGTCGCCTGGTCGCAGCTTGCCCGCATCAACGGCAAAGACCTGACAGCGGCTCTTATTTTTGGCATACGAATCTCGCTTGTTGTTGGGATCTTAGCAGTGAGCATTGCGGTTTTAATCGGCATCCCCATCGGTTCTTTGGCAGGCTACTTCGGGGGCTCTTTCGATATTGTCGTCTCCCGCCTACTTGAAATCTGGGAATCAATGCCGGTCTTCTTCATGCTGCTGCTTTTCATTTCCATTGCCCAAAGCAAATCGATTTTTCTTGTCATTTCCGTCATCGGGCTTTTTAGCTGGACCACCTTTTCAAGGTATATTCGAGCGGAAGTCTTCAAGCAACGCAATCTCCCGTATGTTGAAGCCGCCCATGCCATCGGTTTTAAAGACAGCCGCATCCTCTTTTCAGACATTCTCCCCAATGCGATTCCGCCAATCCTCACCCTTCTTCCCTTTTCCATCATGGGAGCGATCACAAGCGAGGCTGCCCTTTCTTTCCTCGGACTTGGGGAGGAAGGCTCATGTTCTTGGGGAATCCTGATGGACGAAGGGCGACAAGTCTTTCCCGGGGAAAGCTATCTATTATGGCCCCCTGCCATTTTGCTCACAATTTTACTGATCTCAATTGCACTTGTTGGCGACTCGCTTCGCGATGCCCTAGACCCTAAATTAAGGAAATAACTGAACTCATACAGTTTTCAACTGCAGTCAGGTTCAGTCAATTAATCGAAGCGCATCTTCTTTCACGTATCCAACCTGACCATTTTCCGCCTCGACTTGCAACCAACTGCCCTCTTTTGTCACTTTTAAAATCCGTACTTCCTGACCGGCCGTTGCAGGCTGGGGTGTGACAGGAGCGTATGCTGTGCTGTCATCGCGATACAAAGGTGTCGATTTCACCAAGACCCCCTCCAAAGGCTCTACATAATGAGTATAGGCAAGCGAGAGTAGAAAAAGAGTGGTCAAAACGCCTGTGCAAAGGGCAGACATTTTGAAAAAACGCAAAGGAAACCATATCGATAAAGAGATAAGCAAGAACGAAAGAAAAGAGAAAAGCATAAACGCTTGCATCCGAGAGGAAAAGGAGAAAAAGGAGTGAAAGAAAAAGATCTCTTGAAAAATAGAGGGCGGCTCTTTGGGAGGAAGGCCGGCTTTTTCTCGCGCTAGGCCGATATTATGTGCGGGCAACTCCTCTCTTGGCATGCGTCGACTTGCTTTTGCATAATACAAGAGGGCGTATGGGTACTCTCCAAGCTGATAGAAGGTATTGCCGATATTATAATAGAGCGCCCCACCCCCTCTTGATGGCTGCGGAAGCTGCATGTAGAGGTTTAGCGCTTCATTGAACGCCTCTTCCCTCTCTTTTGGTACACTCGTCTCAACCCCCCTTTCATATGCATCTGTTGCCAGGGTGAACGCAGCTAAAAAAACGAAAACCAGATTCATTGCATCTCCTTAAACTTTTTAAACTGCTGCTTTGCTTCTGCAAACAGTTTCTCCTCGTCTTCTTTATACTCATCTGAATACAGGTGGGCATCGATTCGCTTTAAAAACCGTGCAATTTCTGGTGTTTGCTCAAGCTCTAAAAACGCCTGCTTTAAAAGGGGCAGCGAGCGCTTGTTTATAGCTCTTTGAAATAATGTGTCATTTGAGATTTGGACAGGCTTTTGTCCAAGAGACTCTTTCCACTTTAACTGCAAATAAATGAGAAGGATATAAACGGGAATCAGAAGCATCCACCAAAGGGAACTAAACATCGGCTCGCGCAAATCAGCGTCTGTCAGTGGCATATTTCCTTTAATTTCGATCGGCGGCGCCTCTGTATCGACTTCGACCTCTTCTCCTTCCGGCCTTTCAATCGGAAGCACTTCAATTGGAATGGGCTCGGATGTGAGTGTGCGGTACTCGCGCGTCTGAGGATCAAGAAACGTAAATGTAATCGGAGGAATTTTTTCAGGGAGCGTTGAGAGGGGTCGCAGGCTGATATCAAACTGTTTTACCTCTCCCCTGACATGTTCTGTCGGCGGCAAATCATCTGCTTCAAAAAGCCCGGCAAATCCGGGCAAACAGCAAAGATTGGGTAACACAACAACGCTGCCCGCGCGCTCTGAGGTAAAGGTCAGCAGAAGGGGAATTTTTTCACCCACATACACAGTCGAACTTCCCGTGTTTTCCACTGTGAAATCTTTAAAAGTGCCGACAGCTCCCGCAAACCCCTCTTCTTCTTTGAGCGGGAGGACCTCAATTCTAAACGCGTCAAGGCTTGCGTGAAGCGGCTCTCTCACATACACTCTATCTCGCCCCACGGTGCGATACGCGCGCCCTTCAATGATCGACTCGTCAAAATGGAAATTTCCGGGCTCGAGGGCCTGGATCTCTTGCGTCACTTGAAAGACATTCATCCCATTTTGCACTCCCTCCTCAATCTTTTTTCCTCCAATCCTGCGAAACCCCTCAGCGTCAAGAAGGGGAAGCTCTTGTTTTGTTAACTCCATGCTCCGATTAAACTCCATGCGGTATCCAACTCTTGCTCGCTGTCCGGGATATAATGGAAAATCTCCTTCTGCAATCGGCAAGAGACGCAAAACAGGCGCTTGCACCTCTTCCCGAACCCCCTCATCAACTGCCTCTTCGACCCTTTCCTCTATCAATCGCTCGGTGACTTGATAGCTTCTGCGAATCGATAAATACTCTTCTCCCTCAACAGTAACAGAAACTTCCGGGAGCACATGAAGCCCTTTGTCTTTCG
>SLOH01000122.1 GCA_007132595.1 Waddliaceae bacterium
TAAAGCAGCACAAAATGGAAAAAAGGTGGCGCTCATCGAAGCGACAGGTCTCGGAGGAACTTGCCTAAACAGAGGCTGCATTCCTTCAAAATCGCTCATTGCGGGTGCGGAGCTTCTCAATCGATTAAAAGAGGCGGATAAATTCGGCATCCATATTGACAGCTATTCTTTTGATTATGCCACACTTGCCAAACAAAAAGACAAAATTGTCAAACGCGTGAGGAAAGGGCTCGAAGGTTTAATCGCGTCCAATCAAATCACTTTATTTGAAGGGTATGGAAAATTTCTGTCTCCGAACGCAATTAAAATCACAGGAAAAGATCAAGCGGAAATTACAGCGTCAAGCATCATTATTGCAACTGGTTCCGAGCCGTTTGTTTTCCCCAATCTAGAGCCTGACGGTGAAAAAATCCACGACTCAACATCGCTACTTAACATCACCTCTCTACCCAAAAAGATCGTGATCATCGGTGGAGGAATTATCGGATGTGAATTTGCCTCGCTCTTTCGCGCTTTTGATGTCGATGTGACGATTATTGAGATTAAGGACTCTATCCTCCCGACAGAGGCAGTGAGCGTCTCATCGGAACTGACACGCCTGTTCAAAAAGAAGGGGATTGAAATTCTCACAAGCACGTCTGTTGAAGAAATCGAAAAAAACGACAAGGGCCTGACAATTAAGCTGGCAAATGGAAAGACAATAGATTCAGACATCGCGCTCGTCTCCGTCGGTCGAAAGCTCAATACCGATAACATTAACCTGGAAAAATCAGGTGTCCTCATGGATGAAAAAACCGGATTAATTCAAGTGAATGATGAAATGGAGACCAATGTTCCGGGCATTTACGCCATTGGAGATATTGCCTCAAAATGGTGGCTTGCACACGTTGCGTCTCATCAAGGGCTGATTGCAGGGAATAATGCAAGCGGCCTTCCCAAGCAAAAGATGCACTACAACGCAGTTCCTTGTGTGATCTTTACCGAGCCTGAAATCGGCACGGTCGGCTATACGCTTGATCGCGCGGTAGAAGAGGGATATAATGCCACTGTCGGTGCATTTCCATTTTCAGCTTTAGGCAAGTCGCAAGCGACGTACCAAACGGAAGGATTTGCCCAGATCGTGACCGATCGGGATACCGGACAAGTCCTTGGAGCGCAAGTTGTCGGACACGATGCCGGCACACTTGTCGCTGAAATGGCTGTTGTCATCGCAAATGAAATGACAATCGAATGCATTAGTCAAACAATCCATGCGCACCCAACGGTTGCAGAGGCATGGCTTGAAGCTGCCTTGCTGGCGCAACAAACCCCCTTACACCTCCCCCCAAAAAAGTGAAAGAAAATTTATTTGACCCAAAACCTAAAGTAAAACAAAAAAAACGCTTAAACGTGCTTCCGGAAAATCCGGAAAAAAAAGAGGGGATCGGTAGATTTCCCTCTTGGCTTCATAGAAAGCTTCCCAAGGGAGGAAATCTTCTGAAAACAGAGGATGCTGTGCGAGGTTCTAGATTGCATACGGTCTGCGAAGAGGCAAAGTGTCCGAATCGCTTGCAGTGCTGGTCGCAAAAGACAGCGACCTTTCTAGTACTCGGAAAAGAGTGCACGCGCGCTTGCGGATTTTGCGATATCGATTTCTCAAAAACTCCGAATCCTCCTGAAGAAGATGAGCCGATACGCATCGCCTCGTCTGTCAAAGAGCTTGGACTTCGCCATGTGGTGATCACAATGGTAGCAAGAGACGATCTAATAGATAAAGGCGCCTCGCATCTTGCGAAAATCATAAAAGAAATCAGAAAAGAAGTTCCGAGCGCAACCATCGAAGTTTTAACTTCCGATTTATCCGGGGATGAGCAAGCCATTCGCACCGTTCTCTCAGAAAAACCTGAAATTTTTAACCACAATATTGAAACTGTTCGCGAATTGACACCGCGCGTGCGCCACAAGGCGACCTATGATCGTACGTTGCAGGTCCTAAGTGCTGCAAAGGGACATTGCATTGTAAAATCCGGCCTTATGGTTGGTCTTGGAGAGACGGAGGAGATGGTTAAGCAAACAATTTGCGACTTGAAAGAGGCTGGCTGCGACATTGTGACGATCGGCCAATACCTTCAAGCAAACCATAAAAAACTTCTGGTCAAGGCATTTATTACCCCTGAAGAGTTCAAGCGATACGAGGATTTTGGCCACTCCATTGGAATCAAACACATGTACTGCGGACCATTTGTTCGCTCAAGCTTTAATGCAGAAGAGGTCTTAAAAAAGGTGAGAGAAAAATGAAAAGCGATCTATTGAATGATGCGGTCACAAACGAAATCCTTATGCATCGAGATGCCCATTTTGGCGGCCATTTTCCAACGATGATTGAGTATTATCAAAGGGAAGGAAAGGGGATCAATCCTGCATTCACGGTTAAGCGCATGATCGAACTTGCCGACATTGAAAGTAAAATGGGCCAAGATCTCTCAACAGTTGTTTTATCCGGTCCCGAAGCTGAAAAAGTCGGTAAAGCCCGATCGATGTATAAATCGCTTAGAGAGCTATATGAAAAAAAACTCGAGAGTGATCTGCCAAAACTCATCGCCGACCTCATCCTCTCTGAAGAAGAAGATCCCATAGCAGAAATGCAGGCGATCATCGACCGTAAAAGTGAAATTGTCCCCTCTCTTATCACCCTCCTCCACACAAATGAGTTGTACGACTCTCTTTTCCCGGGTTATGGACTGGCTCCAGAATTTGCGGCCAAGTGCCTTGGTGAAATTGGCGATAAGCGCGCGCTATTTGCTCTTTTTGAAAATTTAGGGAAAAGTGACTTTTTTCATGAAAACCGTTTGATTGATGCCATACATGCAATCGGACAGCCGGCCAAGGATTTTCTTTTAAAAATCCTTCGTGCAAGACCGATTACAAATGACACAGAGCGCGCAGCAGTTGCCCTCATTGCCTTTAAAGATGATGAAGAGATCGCAAATGCCTGTCTTGAGCTTCTCAAGCAGCCAGATGTGCTTAGGCACACAGTTCTTGCCACGTATCTCATCCTTGGTTGTGAGGGATTAACCGACCCTGGCCATCGCATGGACTTCATCCATCTCGCATCGCAAGACTCTTTTCCAGATATACTCTCACCTGATGTCAAACAGATTGAGAAAATGTGGGAGAAGCCTTAGAAACCTCTAATGATAGGCAAGAAGGTCGCGCCGAAGTTCTTTAAATGTCATATCACACGGAATTTTTCCGGTTTCAATAGCTTTCAAATTATTTTTGGGATCAATGTATGAGGAGTTGAGCTTCAACGCTTGTTTAAAGTCGCTCGCCGCCGCCTGCGGGTTCTTATCGAAAAGAGCTACCCCCAAATTATTCAATGTGGCCGCGTGGGAGGGGTCAAGTTCTAAAGAGTGCCGGTACGATTGAACGGCACTCGCGTTTTTTCCGAGTTTCAAATAGCAGTTTCCCAAGTAAAATTTTGCTAAAGCAGAATCAATTTTCATAAATACTTGACTTGCCGCTTCAAACTCTTCTCTATTGTAGAGAATTTTCCCGTACAACTCGGTTTTTTGATCTGCACTCAGCGTTGAATTTTTTATCGACTCTTCAATCTCTCTCATTGGGATGTTCTTGACGACTTGAAGCTCGCTTTCTCTAAACCCGCCTTTTTTTGCTGATAGACTGACCTTGTGGCGTCGAAAGTAGGTTAAAGACTTAGCCAAATGGATGACATTATACTTCTTTGCCAAATGCAGGCACAAATCATAGTCTTCTTGAATGGGCAGTGATTCATCAAACGCACACGTCTCAAAACACTCTCGTCTCACCATCACAGTACTTAAAATCACATCCATTCGAAAATATAGATGGGGAAGAAAATTCTTTGGGTCGTGATGGATGAGTCGAAACTCCCCAAGCTCCTTGCCGATCTCGTCAATCATCGTCAAGTCAGAATAGACGACTGAGGCGGAGGGGCAGTTTTCAAGTGCCTCTACTTCTAAGCTTAAGCGATCTGGTTTGGCAATATCATCAGAATCTAGAAATGCAATGAACTCCCCCTTGGCAAGCGTAATCGCTCGATTTCTTGCCTTTGAGGGTCCCGTATTGCGGTCTTGGGCATAATATTTGATACGGCTGTCTTTGGAGGCAAATGTTTCGCAAATGGATTTTGTTTCGTCCGTTGACCCATCGTCAATAATCAAAAGCTCCCAATTCTCATAAGACTGATTAAGAACGCTATGGATACATTCGGGCAGAAAAGATGCGCGGTTATAAGTCGGGGTGATGACGCTAACTTGCTTCTTTTTCAAACTTCCTCGTCTCGCGAATTGTGATCGATTGCCAGCCGCCCTGAAAATATCTCAACATTGTAATCATAACAAAGCAGCAAATAAAA
>SLOH01000048.1 GCA_007132595.1 Waddliaceae bacterium
CCTCTGAACAACTCTGGATTTAGTTGAATTTTGGATGGATTTTTTCTGAAATTCGAAAAAACAATCGAACTTAAGCTTTGAAGCTTAAGCGGCTTCACGTTTTTATCGAATTTCAGTAAAAAGGTGCTAAACTCAAGTAGCCAAAGTTATTCAGAGGTTCCTAAGATTCTTCTGTTCTAATTTTTGCTCAGTCTATATTGATTTTTTTTAAAAGTCCAACTCAAATTTGCATCTTTTTTAGCGTTGTATTAGACTCTGAGCATGAAAACTTTATTTATTATTGCAGGCTCAATATGGGCTGTTGTAGGCGCAGGATTGCTCTCTTTGGGCGTGCGTCTGCTTAGGCAGGCAGATGAGGGCGGAGCGCTTCTTAGCTCTTTTGCACCTTATGTGTCTATTGAAAATACGATTGTTCTGTTGATTGCCTTCTCTCTTGTGGTCGGCTTTTTTAAGGGCAGATTTGTACTGCGTCGCTCAGCTGAGCGCGAGATTAGTCGAATTCAAAAGATCGCAAAGCCGTCTTTGAGACATTTATATAGCTTTAAACTTATTGTCTTAATAGGCGTGATGATGCTTCTCGGTCTCTCAATGCGGGTGTTTGGTTTCCCTCAGGATATTCGGGGAGTCATCGATGTGATTGTGGGATTTGCCCTGCTCCAAGGTGCGACAACATATTACCGCGCGGCAGTCGTGCAGTAAAGATCTTAAGGGGGGCATCTCCTGCCCCCTTTTTTCTTGGAACCTCAGAAAAACTTCAGGTTGTTACATTCAGGAACCCCTGATAAACTCAGGTTTATTAAATTTAGACTGAATTTTTTCTGAAATTCGGAAAAACAATCGAACTTAACTACTTGATAGTTAATTGAGTGCGTTTTTGTCGAATTTAGGGAAAAAGGCACTAAATTTAAAATGCTGAGTTTGTCAGGGGTTCCTTTAGTGTTTTTTTTGAAAAAAAATGACAAGAATCTACCCAAAAAAAGGAAACCAGATTCAAAGCAGTGGCTCCCTTATTTATGATATTTAGAGCCTTTTGCAATTTCAAAGGCGCGGTAAATTTGCTCGATCAGAAGTAGGATTGTGATTTGTGAGGTGAATGTCATGGGAGAAAAACTGATAAGAGGAAATTTTTGCTTAATTTCGTTGGAAAGCCCCTCAGGACCGCCGATAATAAATCCAATTTTCGCATTCCCTTCTTGTAGATGTAGTCCTAGTAGCTGGCTGAATGCCTCACTGTCCATCAATTTTCCAAGTGCATCCAGGCAGTATACGTTTGCGATTTCTTTTGTTTTCGCAAGCAGTTGGTTCTCTGATTTGACTTGCACCCATTGAAATGAAACTTCTGTCTTCAGTCTTTTTAAATACTTTTGGATCATCTCCTTGATCCACTCTTCCCGTATTTTTCCCAATGTGAAAAGGGTAACTGTTTTCACTGATGCTCTTTCTTTGCGCGTTGCATTTGACGTGCTTGATCTCGCTCTTTAATTGTTGCTCGTTTGTCGTGCAGTTTTTTTCCCTTGCCAAGGGCGATTTTTACTTTGATTATCCCTTGCTTTAAGTAGATCCCAAGGGGAATGAGGGTAAGGCCCTTCTCCTGAAGGGCAGCTTTCAGGCGAGTGATTTCGCGTTTATGCATGAGAAGTTTGCGTTCACGTCGTTCTAGATGATTATGAATGTTTCCGTATTTGTAGGGGGGGATGGTGCACCCGACAAGCCAAAGTTCACCGCCTGCTATTTTAATATACGCCTCTTGTAAAGAGCCGTGGTGCTCTTTTAACGACTTGACTTCGGTCCCTTGCAACACAATTCCCGTTTCGAAAGTTTCGAGGATTTCGTAACTGAAAGACGCCCTGCGATTGGAGACAAGTTGAGAATCTGATTTTTTCTTTGTCATAGAGCTAGAGTCATCCTGTGGATAATAAGTTGCCGGCCAACTGACATTTCTCCATTAGAAAGAGAGGTGAGTTTGCCATGCTAAACGACTTTTTCATAGGATTATATCACATGAATCTCTAATATCAAATAGAGAAATTCCAAGAGGACGCTATGAAATTTATTATCTCTCGTGAAGAACTAAATTACCTACTTTCCAAGTGCTTGAGTGTGATTTCAGCCAAGCCTGCAATGCCGATTTTATCCCATGTTTTAATCGAAGCTGCACATGGAGAACTTAAACTAACGGCAACAGATCTAACTGTTGGGATCCAGTGCACGACAGACGTGAAAGTATTAGAGGAGGGTAAAGCATCATTGCCCGCTAAACGTTTTGCAAATTTGATCCGAGAACTGACCGCATACAATATTGAGATCAGCGTCGATCAAGATTACACAACGCACTTAATATGCGACTCTTCGCATTTTAAACTGAAGGGGATGAACCCTGAAGACTATCCAAGCCTGCCCGATCTTAGTGAAGCGATTACGCTGACGTTAAAACAAGAGGAGCTAAAAGACACGCTGTATCGTACGGCTTTTTCCGTTTGCAAGGACGGCAGCCGTGTTGAGCTTTCCGGTGTTGGGCTTTCGCTTTACAATGGAAGAGCAACGTTTTTTGGAACGGATGGAAAGCGCTTGTCACGAACGTTTGTTTCGATTGAAGGACTCGATCAAGAGGTGTCTGAAAACTACATTCTTCCGATTAAGGCAGTCGATGAAATTATCAAAAGCATCGGCGGTGATGAGAGTGTCACTGTTCTTTTAATGGAAGATAAAATTGCTGTGAAAACAGAGAACTTTACGCTTGTCTCTAAGCTGATTACGGAAAAATACCCCGATTTAACGCGCATTATTCCCGATGTGGCTCAGACGCAAGTGCACCTGCATCGAGAAGAGTTGATGACGCTTCTTCGCCAAGTCTCTCTTTTTGCGATTGATTCAGGAGAGTCTGTTCGCTTCACTTTTTCCGGTGGCGAAGTCAAACTCAAAGTGAATTCATCTGATGTAGGGGAGGGGAATGTGAGTATGCCGGTCGATTATCATGGCGAGCCGATAGATATCGCGTTCAACCCGGCCTTTTTCTTAGATATTTTGCGTCACAGTAAGCAGGAAAGAATCACGCTTGGTCTAACAGATTCATTTAGTCCCGGCGTTCTTTTAGATGGAGATGAGGGAAAATCCACAAAGGATGCGTCACCTCTTTTCATTCTGATGCCGCTGCGACTCAACCCGACGACATAAGTTTTGTTTTTACAAAAGCTCGTCCTAAACAATTATCGCATTCATCGCGGTTTATGTTTTGAATTTGAGCCAGGTGCCAATTTAATTGTTGGTGAAAATGCGAAGGGGAAGACTTCAATTTTAGAGGCGGTCCATTTGCTGATATGTGGCCGCCCGTTTCGCCATCACCAATTAAGTGATCTCATCCACACGTCTCAAAAGGAATTTTCTGTTGAGGCATTCTTTGTTAAGAGTGGACTGAGCCACCGCTTGAGTGTTGGTTCAGATGGAAAGCGAAAAAAAATTGTCCATAATCGAACAAGCCATCAATCGATTGCCCCTTTAATTGGCCTTCTTCATGGTGTTGTGATGGCTCCAGACGACACCGCTTTAATTAAAGGCGGACCAGTCGCTCGCCGCCGCTATTTAGATATTCAGCTCTCTCAATCCAATAGTGAATACTTCAAACAATTAATGCGCTACACACGCGCCGTTAAGCAGCGGAATCAACTTTTGCGAAGCAAAGAGATGCGAACGATTGAAATCTGGGAAAGAGAGCTCGTACAGGCAGGAGAGTACTTAGTTCAAGAGCGCACCTTGCTGATTGAGAAGTTGCGCCCTCTTATTCAAAGTCATTTCTCTACGATTAGTTGTCTCAAGAGCCCTCTTGATATTCAATATAAGGCTCAGGAAAATCTTGCGGCTCTCTACGAAAAGCAAAGAGAACGGGAGATGGTTGCGGGGTTAACTCTTTTCGGGCCACATCGCGATGACCTTACAATTTCAATCGATGGTCGTCCAGCTAAACAGTTTGCAAGCTTGGGACAGCTCACGCTCGCCACCCTTGCGCTTCGTTTTGCCGAATGGCAGCGGCTGAAATCGGAGGTTCAACACTCGCCAATGCTTTTAATCGATGATTTAGGGATGCATCTTGATCCTATACGCACAAGGGGCGTCATCGAACACTTAAATCATCTTGAATCGCAGATATTTATCACAACCACAAGGCAAGAAAGCTTCCCCTCCAGCTGGTCTGCTACTGTTGTAAATTAAATTTTCTTTCTATAATTTAAAGTGTAGAAGCAAAGTAAAGGAGCCTCTGATAAACTCAGGTTTTTTAAATTTTGACTGAATTTTTTCTAAAATTCGAAAAAACAATCGAGCTTAACTATCTAATAGTTAAGTGAGTGCGTTTTTATCGAATTTCGGAAAA
>SLOH01000046.1 GCA_007132595.1 Waddliaceae bacterium
CGATGCGCGCCTTTGTCTCTTTTAAATCGTCTACCACTTGCAGAAAGTCTTTGGCATACCCGCTGTTTGCATCTTTTTCCATTTGGATTGCCATAATCCCAAGGCTCATTTCCGCTAAGTATTCAAGAGTCAGATAATCCAGGTCTTTCACCTGCTCTGTTAACCGCTTAGGAGCGAGCTGACTGTCTCCCCAAAATCCTTGAGCATTTGCAATCTTCATACTTGCATGACTCCTGTATGAAAAGTTTTGTCTGTTTTTGGGGCGCGTTTCACCAGCTGTAACAAATCAAAAATCACCTGGCGGGTGCGATGAGGGGCAATAATGGCATCCACCCATCCGCGAGCAGCTCCATACCGAATATCTGTCTGCTCCTTATACTCTGCGAGCACTTGATCAAAAACCTTCTGGTCTTTTTGCAAAGAGAATAGCGTCCCTGCCGCTTGCGAGGCGCCCATCACCGCATACTTCGCGTTTGGCCAGGCGAGAATAAAATTCGGATCGTACGCCTTGCCGCAAAGTGCATAGTGACCGGCACCAAAAGAACTTCCAATAATTATTGTGATTTTAGGAACGATCGAGTTACTCACCGCATTGACAAGTTTTGCCCCGCTTTTAATGATACCTGCTTGCTCTGCCTCTTTTCCTACCATGAAACCCACCACATCTTGTAGAAAAATAATCGGCAGCTGCATTTGATTGCAGTCCATCACAAAGCGCGCCGCCTTTTCCGCACTTTCTGAATAGAGCACTCCGCCGATATGCACCTGCCCATTTTCCCCTTGCGTTTGAGTCTTTTGGTTGGCGACAATGCCGACTGAGATTCCGCCGATTTTTGCCTCTACACAGACAATTGCCTTGCCATACTCTGCCTTATACTCGATGACAGTTCCTTCATCGCATATCAAGCTCAAGAGCATGTGAATATCATAAACGTCCGGGAAATCGTAAACTTTGGGAATTAAACCGACATCTCTTTCTTCTGCCTCCTCTTCGGGCAACATATCGACAAGCTTTCTCATGCGAGAAAGACACGACTCGTCCGTCGGCTCTAAAAAATCAATCGTCCCACTAATCGCCGCATGCATTTTTGCCCCGCCAAGCTCCTCCGCCCCCACATCTTGCCCAATAGCTTGTTTCACAAGGGCCGGACCCGCTAAATACAGGCCGCTCCCCTCGGTCATCAACACTTGATCGCAGAGAACCGGAAGATAGCCGCCTCCTGCAATACAACTGCCCATAATTGCGGCGATCTGAGGAATCCCACAGGCCGACAGCACGGCGTTATTGCGAAAAATACGTCCAAAATCATCTTCATCCGGGAAAATTTCATCTTGAAGTGGTAGAAAAACCCCGGCAGAATCGACCAGGTAGAGAATCGGCAGCCGGCACTCATAGGCAATCCGCTGCGCGCGTAGCATCTTTTTCACCGACTGCGGCATCATAGCCCCTGCCTTGACCGTCGCATCATTGGCAATGACCATCACTGTCCGACCAGACACCTTTCCAACACATGCTAAAACACCGGCAGCGGGAAACTCGCCCCACTCTTCATACATCTTCCAGCCCTGAAAAAGGCCGATTTCAAAATAATCTTCAGAGTCAAAAAGCTTTTTTAAACGCGCGCGCGCAGTCAACCTGCCAAGTTTCTCTTGCCTTTCACGCCCTTTCTTTCCCCCACCTTCACGCAGGAGCTTCTCATCCTCTAAAATTTTTTTTGTTAATTGTTTCAGTGCTATCATAAATCTGCATTGTGACTATCCGTACAATTTTCGTAAATCGACAAAGTTAAATTTTTATTTTACAAATAGTATCATTCGGCTGTCAGCATATCCGAAAGAGACTCAATCTCTTGATCAAAAGGATCGCCCACGTATGAAAGGGCAGTTTTTGCATTCTTAAGACTCTCTTGGCAGTAGAATTTCGCGACTCTGCGCGCGCCTATATCCACCTCGCCCTCTCGCTTGCTCAGCACGCAAAGGGATGTAAAAATATACATTAGCGCATCTGTTAAGCGGTTCAAATCCAGCTGCTTCTCTACAATCCCCTCCCGGTGCTTGATCAGCAAGTACTTCGAAAGACGTGAAAATGCGCGAATCAATTTTCTTAAATCTTGGGTCTCACGTTTCATTTCTGCATCTTTAAAGGGAACTTTTGGTAGAAACATGGCATCTCGCGCCTCTTGCCGGATAAAATTTCCAATCAGTCGGATATGCGAAAATGGCCATTTAAACCCCTCGCTTACTTTTTTAAAGTATAGGCCGACATCTCGAATGCCAACACCTGAAATAAAAGCGCGCATCACCTCATTTGATCCCTCGCCGATCATATTCAGCCGCGCATCTCGCATCAATCGCTCAAAAGGTTCATCGGTAAAAAACGAGCGGCCGCCATAGATCTGCATTGTATCGTAAATGATCGACCAAAGCTCCTCGCTTGCAAAGACTTTAAGCATGGCAGTCTCAAGCATAATGTCTTTTTCCCCTCGATCGATCAAGTCTGCCACTGCATATGTGGCCGCATCCATCGCATAACTTCTCGCAGCCATCCGAGACAATTTGGCTTTGACTAGAGGAAAAGAGGCGAGCGGGCGTTTAAACTGATAGCGCGTTTTTGCATGGTGGATCGCCCGCTTGACCAAGTATTTGCCAACCCCGTTGCAAAGAGCGCCAAAAGTCGTCCGGCCATAATTTAAAACAGAAAGCGCAACATTTAGCCCCTTTCCAAGCTGCCCGAGCAAATTCTCTTCCGGAACCTCCATCTCACAAAATTCCAAAATTGCCGTTTTTGTGCCGCGAAATCCAAGCTTCTCAAGGGAAGGCTCTTTTATATGAAATCCATTCATCTCAGGTGTGACTAAAAAAGCGGAAATTCCCTCATTTGTCCGCGCCATGACAGTCAGTACACTTGCGATGGATCCGCTCGTGATCCACTGCTTCATCCCATTGATTCGATACACTTTTTTCTCAGCGTCATAGTCGGCACGAGTTTCAACAGCACTCGCATCGGAGCCCGCATTGGGTTCTGTCAACGCAAAAGCGGCAATTTTTTCCCCCTTCGCAAGATCGGGCAGCCATTTCTTTTTTTGATCCTCTGTCCCGTAAAGCAAAAGCGCTCGCACCCCAATGCTTTGATGCACATTGACAAATAGCGTCGTTGATCCGCAATATCTCGCAAGAGTCTCAGTCACCCGGCAGTACGCTTGTTGCGACATGCCAAGACCTCCGTATTCCTTAGGTACAGTCATTCCCAGGACTCCAAGCTCTTTTAGTCCATCGATCACCTCTTGGGGAATCTCTCTTTTGCGATCAATCAGATCGGGGTCGATCTTCTCCCTTGCAAAAGATTCCACCTTTTCTAGGTATTCATCTATCGAATCGCGCTTTGGATAGGGATAGACTTTTCTGCTGTCCAAAACCCCAAAAAAAAGCTTCTTAGCAAAACTTGTTGTCTCAATATCCGTAGAAAGAAGCTCATCGAGTAATTTTTTTTGATCTGGATCCATTTGATTGTCCGTTTGCGCTGTTATAGCTATTTATGATGATTTTGAGAAATTTAATCGATAAAATAGAAAGAAAATTTCAAAATTTTATCTCTATCCCTTATACATTGTAACTTCACAAAATCAAAATAACATTTACTTGCCCATATTATGTCATTGATCATAAGGTGCAGGTATAGGGAGAAATCATGACAAGTCAAACCGGTTGCAACTACTTTGGTTCTGTGTGCCAATCCACATGCCAATTCATCGCAAATTCCTGCTATAGCCTCGCATCTGAAATGAAGACCCCTTCAAGGCTTCAAGGATATACATTAATCGTTGGCGGCTCTTCACTGGCGATACTTGGCATTCAGCACGGTGTTTTATCCCTCAAAGCAATATGTGGTCACGTCTGCAAACGAGATGAGAACGATTATGTTCTTTACTCAGATTACCCCCGTCGATCGAACCTTTTAACCAAAAGCCTTGTAAGCATCACATGCATCGGCCTTGGCAGCGCCGCTATCGTTGCCGGTACGATTAATCTATTAATGCCCGAAGCTCTTAAGTCCGGATGTATCAACTTGCAAGCCGAATGCCTGCAATCGCATCCCTCGTGCCAACTGGTTTGCGAAAATTCAAGTGACTACGCGAAAGATGCAGCTAAAGATCTAGTTGAAGAAGGAGCCTATCGAGCGATTTGTAAATTTTTGCCCGATTTAGATCCTTGTAAAAGTGGAGTCCCATGAAGCAAAAAGAGCTTGAGAAACTTTCGCCCGATAAAATTATCA
>SLOH01000078.1 GCA_007132595.1 Waddliaceae bacterium
CCACTTGATAGTTAATCGACTTCACGTTTTTGTCGAATTCCCTTGAAAAGGCTAAATTTAATAATCTGAAATTCTAAGACCTTCCTTTAGCCATTACAATCGATCAGCTACAGCAGCCGAGGCTAAAAAACACTTTCTCCACATCAATTACAGAACTGAAAGGAGTTGCGCCGATTGTTTAACTCCGAGCGAACGAATATAACACCTTGCGCGCTCAACCTCAACTTGTTGTGGGGTAAGATCGCCCTTCCTTCCCAGACTGTTTCTCTTCCTTTTTAATACATCATAGAGACTAATTCCGCACGATACTGAAAGGTTAAAACTCTCGCACATCCCATCCATCGGGATTCGATACGTTAAGTCACACCGTTGAATTGCTTCCTCAGAAAGACCACGTCTTTCGTTACCAAATAGTAGGCAAAGTGGCTGATCAATCGGTATTTCCTCTAGTGTCATTTCAGCTCTTGGCGAAGCTCCAATCAACACAACACTTTTCATATTCTCTATAAAGCTACCCAGTTTTTCATGCAGATGAAGGTGCATCCATCGATCAGTTCCACGCATTGTTTGGCGCCCCATCCTTTTTTTCCTCTCTTGCCCGATCAAGTGAAAGTGAAAAGCACCAAGCGCCTCGGCGGTACGCACCATTGCAAGAGCGTTATGCATGTCTGCTGTGCTCTCAGCTGCGACATGTACCGATTCAATTCTAGACTTAAGCAAGTTGTCAATTCGCGCGCACCGCTGCTCTGTTAAAAAGGGAGTAAGTCCATTAATGACGCGCTGCACTCCAAATTCTTCGATCAATTTCTCTTCGTTCATGGTGGGCGGCCTTTGGTTCAAAGGGTGATTACAGGTTTTTGAAAATTTTAGTCATCCAAGGAAGGTCTGATTTTCTCAGAATATTAAATTTAGTGCCTTATTCTTAAAATCCGGAAAAATCCATCAAAAAAACCTTTCAATTTCCTCTCACATACTATTAATAGTAGGTCGTTTAAGTTAAAGGAAGCGTAAAATTAAAACAACAAGATTATACAGTTGCTTGCCGATTCAAGATTGAAATAAATCGCACCTGGAATTAATGTAAAAATTATGAACTACCACCCCATTGAAAACTACGGAATCATCGGCGATCTACACACAGTCGCACTTGTCGGCCTTGATGGATCGATTGACTTTATGTGCTTTCCAAACTTTGACTCCCCTTCCATTTTTGCATCTATGCTAGATCATAAAAAGGGCGGCAGATTTAAAATTGGACCGGCTAATGATGACCGAAACCACAAGCAAATGTACTTGCCCGACTCCAATATTTTGCTCACCCGCTTTTTATGTCACGATGGAATCGCCCAAGTCTCTGACTTTATGGCGATCCAAGATAACGAAGGGTCTCACGCCCTCATCAGACGTGCAAAAGGGGTTCACGGCACCATTCCAATGCGACTGATCTGTGACCCAAAGTTTGACTATGGACGATCAGGCCACACCTTAAAATGGGGTGATGAAGAAGTTCTCTTCATTCCCGACAACGATAAGATTTCGGCAATCAGGCTTAAAACAAAGCTCCCCATAAAAGAGCACAATGGAGCTGTTGTCTGTGAATTCAATCTCACGGCCGAAGAGTCGCATACCATTATTCTTGAGGAGGCAAAGCCAAATGAAAAAAGCCGCTTCAATTCACCTGACAGCGAAATAGGGGCTTTCAAGGACACATACAATTTTTGGCAGCGATGGGTTGGAAGATCAACCTATGAGGGCAGATGGCGCGAAATGGTTAACCGCTCAGCTCTTACACTAAAACTTCTCACCTCAAAAAAATATGGATCAATTGTTGCGGCCCCGACGTTTGGGCTCCCGGAAGTGCTCGGGGGCGAGCGTAATTGGGACTATCGATTTACTTGGATCAGAGACGCCTCTTTTACACTCTATGCGCTCATGCGCCTTGGGTATACCGAAGAGGCTGAATCTTTCATGAAGTGGATTGAAGATCGGTGCGAAGACTTAAACCCCGATGGCTCGCTTCAAATCATGTACGGATTAGACGGACGCAAAGAACTGATCGAGCAAACACTCCCGCATTTTGAAGGTTATAAAGGCTCAGCTCCTGTTCGCGTCGGGAATGCTGCTTACAATCAACTGCAACTCGATATTTATGGCGAGTTAATGGACTCAATTTACTTATATGATAAATATGGAAGTCCAATCTCCCATAATCTTTGGAAAAATGTTGTGCGACTTGTCGACTGGGTTTGCAATAATTGGCATAGGAAAGATGAGGGAATCTGGGAGGTTCGAGGGGGTAAGCGCGAATTTCTCTATTCTAAACTCATGTGCTGGGTGGCGCTTGATCGTGCCATTCGCTTGTCACGTAAACGATCCCTGCCTGCCCCATTTGATTACTGGATGCGGGTGCGCGATGAAATCTACAATGAAATCCACACCCGTTTTTGGCACCTCGAACAGCAAGCATTTGTTCAGCACAAAGAGACCGATCGCCTGGATGCTTCCAATTTACTTATGCCACTCATCCGTTTCATCGGTCCAACTGACCCTCGCTGGACTTCCACACTGAAGGCAATTGGCAAAGATCTTGTTGAAGACTCGCTTGTTTACCGCTATAGACTTTCTCATGAAGAATCAGACGGCCTCAGCGGGATAGAGGGTACATTTAACATGTGTTCCTTCTGGTATGTCGAATGCCTCTCAAGAGCCGGGGATGTAAAAAAAGCGCGATTTCTATTTGAAAAAATGCTTGGGTACTCGAATCATCTTGGCCTATATTCTGAAGAAATTGGTCTTGACGGAAGTCACCTTGGAAACTTCCCTCAAGCCTTTACGCACCTCTCTTTGATCAGCGCTGCTTACAACTTGGATCAAAATCTTTCTTCCCATCATATTAATTGGTAAAAAAGTCTAGCCAAAAAACATCCGAATCACTTATGATTCTCCCATAAAAATGGTAGGACTCCAATGGTACATAAACGAAAGACCAAAGCAGACAATACATTTGTACTCAAGAAAGAAGAAGTTAACAGAGGCTGGATCCTCTTTGACGCAGCAGGAAAAACCCTTGGCCGTCTCGCGACAGAAATCGCAAACGTCCTTCGCGGAAAACACAAGGCTGACTTCACACCTCATATTGATAGCGGAGACGGGGTAATTGTGATCAATGCGGATAAAATCGTAGTGACCGGTTCAAAAGAGACGCAAAAAGTATATCGCTACTATACCGGACATATCGGTGGGATGCGAGAAATTCCTTATGAGACAATGAAGGCGAAAAAGCCGGGTTACATTATTGAACATGCCGTATGGGGAATGATGCCCAGAACATGTTTAAGTCGTGCACAAATTAAAAGATTACGTGTCTTTGTAGGATCCGAACATAAGATGGATGCACAAAAACCAATCCAAGCGAATATTTAAAAAGAGAGGTAAACCTTGGAAGAACAAGTGGCAACAGGGCGACGCAAAACAGCGGTTGCGTCAGTTAGACTTCGACCGGGAAAAGGAAACGTAGCAGTCAATGGCCGTAAACTAGAAGAGCATTTCCCATTACAAATTCATCGTGATGCATGTCTTGCACCATTCTCATTTATTGGAAACGATAAAGAAAAAGAACATGACATCATTATCCGCGTAAAAGGCGGGGGAATTCAAGGACAGGTTGATGCGATACGACTTGGAATTGCACGCGCTCTCATTGAAAACAATGAGACCCTACAACCAAAACTTAAAGAAGCAGGGTTTCTTACTCGAGATCCTCGGAAGAAAGAGCGTAAGAAATACGGTCTTGCTGGAGCGAGAAAACGATTCCAGTTCTCCAAACGTTAATAGTGATTCAGTCGTCCCTGATCTTTATCAAGGGCGACTCACTATTTTTTCAACAAACTTCCCCAATTCACTAAGAGCATTCAAAGGATAAGCAAGTCAGTTGCTTGCATAGTCACAGCGTTTCAATTTTAGCACATATTACTCAGAAAAAAGAGTGCAGTACCTTAAGTTCCTCATTCCTTAAATAAGCAATCGACTTGAACACAATTGTTCTAATGAAGTTTCAGAAATTCCTTTAAGGGAGAGAAGCTTTAATTTAAGGTCAAATCCTCAGTAATCATGGAAAGAGAGGCGTATTTCCCGCCCATATCTCTTAGAACTGTCTGCCAAAGTTTTTCTGGTGGGGTTTGGAAAACATATTCAGCAGATGCGGGATGAAGAAACCAGCCTCCGTCGAGAAATTCACGCTCTAGCATCCCA
>SLOH01000123.1 GCA_007132595.1 Waddliaceae bacterium
AAATCCTTTTTCTTGACGAACCTTTTGTTGGTATTGATGAGGGTTCAAAACAAACGATCCTGGGACTTTTTTACTAGTTTTGCAAAGAGAATAAAACACTTCTTGTTGTCCATCACGACTTGGCTACTGTGGAATCCATTTTTAACTGGGTTATTTTGTTCAATACCCGCCTAATTGCCTCGGGTTCTGTTAAAGAGGTGTTTAAAAAAGAGCAGCTTGCGCTCACTTTTGGGAAGAACTACTCTCTCTTTGACGAAGCTCTCAAACTTTCTAAGCAAACGCGCGTATGATTGAATTCTTTACAGATCCTGTTCTTCGGGCTCCCACCATTGGCAGTATACTAATCTGTCTCTCTACAGCACTGATCGGTAGCATTGCGTATCTACGCAAGCAATCCCTCATCGGAGAGGCACTTTCACATGCAACATATCCGGGAGTGATTATTGGCGTCATTATCGCCGCATGGCTCGGGATCTCTCCTTATGAACAGGGGCCCTTGACGATATCCATTCTCCTAGGTGCCTCTCTTACAGCGATTCTCGGTTATTTCTCGATCATCAAGCTACAGTCTTTATGGAATGTTTCACCCGATGTTGCACTATGTACAATTCTTTCTATTTTCTTTGGCATTGGAATTACACTTGCAAGCGGGGTGCAGTTTTCATCTCCGGAGCTTTATCGACAAAGTTTCATCTATCTTTTTGGGCAAGCGGCAACGATGACGGATATAGATTTAATCATTTATGGCGCTCTTGCTTTCATTATTACCTGCTCGCTTGCGCTTCTTTACAAAGAAATTCATTTGATTACCTTTGACAGACAATCAGCTAGAGTACTGAAACTTCCGGTTGCAAAGATCGATGCTGTCATTTTTCTATTAATTATCCTATCTGTTGTTGTCGGCATCCGAGCTGTCGGTATTGTATTAATTTCTGCCATGCTTGTTTCCCCTGCTGTTTCTGCTCGCTTTCTCACTACACGCTTTTCTTCGATGCTATTGCTTGCAGGTGGATTTGGGATCATTAGCGGATTTTTAGGAAATTATTTATCGGTAACTCTGGCAGAAGAGGGAACCTCTCTTCCAACAGGACCGACCATTGTACTTGTCTCAGCTGTGATCTGTGGTTTATCCCTGCTATTTTCCCCTACACAAGGGCTTATTCCTCGTCTGATTCGACACTTTCGCTTTCGACTTCGCTGTATTTCAGAGAACGTCCTTAAGGGAATCTGGAAAACAGATCCAAATGAGGTATATCTTTTTTCACAAATGAAAGACATTCATCGAATGCATCCGATCTTCTTGTATTTGATATTAAAAAGACTTTACCATCAGGGTCGCCTTGCATACAAAAATAACGGCTACATTCTAACCGAAGATGGAAAATCACGCGCGGCGCGCATTGTGCGCCTTCACCGGCTCTGGGAGGTATATCTGGCCAATTATCTTGGAGCCAGCAGCAGGCGCGTTCACCACAGCGCTGAAGAGATGGAACATATTATTACACGGGAATTGGAAGATGAGCTCACAAAGCTTCTGGATGATCCGACTCAAGACCCTCATGAGCAGCCAATTCCTCCAAGGAGTAGTTCATGAGATTCCCTTATAGCGGCAGTACTTTCTTTGACTTTTTTCTTATCCTTTCTCAAAGGCTTTTTCTTATTATTCAAGGAAAACTCTCATTTTCCAATTTGGCATCTGATGAGATTCAACTTCTCGTTCTCTTGGGAGTTAGTACCTCGTGTGCTTTAATCGGGACTTTTCTGGTCCTTCGAAAAATGACAATGCTCGCCAACTCGCTCTCTCACACAATTTTACTTGGCATTGTCATCACCATTCTCATTTTCCCAACAGATGCGTTCTATGATACTCAAACTGTGCTTCCAAGACTTCTTTTCGGAGCTCTTTTCTGCGCCATATTAACGACTGTCGCCACTGAGTTTTTGATTAAAACAATCAGGTTAACCCCGGATGCAAGTATTGCCATTGTCTTTACGACATTTTTTGCTCTTGGAATTCTTCTTGCGACGATTTACTTGCGCGACGTCCACCTAGGGACAGAGGCTGTGATGGGAAATGTCGACGCTTTGCGTTTAGAGGATGGAAAGATGGTTTGGATCATTGCGCTTGGCAACTTCATCCTCCTTTTCCTATTCTACAAAGAATTCCAAATTACAAGCTTCGATCCAGGTCTTTCCACTGTACTTGGAATCTCCCCTTCACTTTTCCACTATCTCTTGATGTTTCAAACTGCAGCGAGTGTGATTGTATCGTTTCGCGCTGTGGGTGTCTTAATGGTTCTTGCATTTTTGACGGTCCCCCCTCTTTGCGCGCGCCTATTCACTCATTACCTCAAGCAAATGCTCGGGATTGCAATATTAATCGGAGGCCTTGCCTCTCTTCTTGGCGTTGCGCTTGCGCGTCATCTGCTCTCTGTTTATGGACTTGCGCTCTCAACGAGCGGCCTTGTCGTGACTGTTCTTGCTTTATTTCTCTTTTTCACAATTTTACTCGTTAAGTTGCGTGATCGGAGACACATCCGAATCGCTTTAAAAGGCAATTATTGAGTGGTTTCCATTGATCACCCGGTTTTTTGCGTGCAAGAAAGGAATAAAATTTAAACCTGAAGCTTCAGACTTTCCTTTGCTTATTGGACTTTTTAATTAACTAATTAGTATAATAAAGAAAATGGAGGGAGTTTTGCGTTTTATCATTATTGCTCTCATATTTACTTGTTCGCTTTTTTCTCAAGAACAAATCCCTCTTGAGAAAAACAATATTCACGAGATTATGCAAACAATCTTTGATCAGCATGTGAACAACAGAGGGATTACCGAAAACGTGATCCGAAACTCTTTCCTTCGTTATATCGAACATTTTGACCCCAATCAGACATACTTGCTGGAAAAAGAGATCATCCCCTACGCTCGCCTCTCAGACAAAAAAATTATCCGTTTAATGAAACAGTATGGTCAAGAAGATTATTCGGCATATAAAGCGTTAAATACGCAGATCCAGAAATCAATTATTCGCGCCCGAGCCATAAGAAATGAGTTAAAACAGTCGCTACATCGACCAATCCCAGAAATTCACTCGATGCGATTTCCCCATTCTGTCAATGAGTTGAAAAAGCGGATCCACTTCGAATTTGCGCAGTATGCAAGTGCGCTTGGCCGCTCCCCCTCAGAAAGTCTATTTTCTCAATATGACGCATTAAAACGAGCAGAGGAGAATAGGTACCTTTTCCTCAATGAGGAGGGCGAGCCTCTTTCAGAAGAGAAAAAAGACAATCTTTTGACTCTCCACATCCTCAAAGCATTGACAAGCAGTCTTGACTCTCATAGCTCATTTTTTGACCCGGAAGGGGCGTTCGACCTTAAAATCAAGCTGCAGCAAGGGTTTGAAGGTATTGGGATTGAAGTTGCTAAAACCGATCACTCATTCTATATTTCAGAAATCTTAAAGGGCAGCCCTGCGGCAAAAAGTCAAAAGGTTAAAAAAGGGGATCAGCTGATCAAAATCGATCATCAGGTCGTCGACATCAAACCACTGCAAAATGTGATTAAAATGTTGCGCTCAGAGGAGAAAAAAGAAATTGATCTCACGTTAAGTCGCAATGGCAACACCTTCAATGTGACGCTCAAAAAAGCCTTTATTCCGGTTGAAGAAGGCCGCGTGCATGAACAAGCCATCCCCTGGAATAATGGAGTGATTGGCTTAATTACCATCGGTTCTTTCTATCGGGGGCAAGATAAAGTGACAACCGAACATGATCTCAAAAGAGCAATTGAGAGGTTAAAACTCCAAGGTCCATTGAAAGGGCTAATCCTCGATATGAGAGAAAACAGTGGGGGGTTCTTAAGTGAAGCTGTCAATGTCGCGGGCCTTTTTATGACAACAGGAATTGTTGTTGTCTCCAGATATGAGGACGGATCGAAGAAATTGTATCGAGACTTAGATCATTATGACGCCTATAGCGGCCCGATCCTGATTTTAACTTCGAAAGCAACTGCCTCTGCGGCCGAAATTGTTGCCCAGGCACTTCAAGACTACGGAATTGCCCTTGTCATTGGTGATGAGCGCACATATGGAAAGGGAACGATACAGAGCCAAACAACAACAAGCCCGGATGCAACATCTTACTTTAAAGTCACTGTAGGTCAGTACTACACAGTCTCGGGAAGATCTCCTCAAAAAAGTGGCGTGGCTGCAGATATCTTAGTGCCAGGTATTTATCACAATGAAATGA
>SLOH01000089.1 GCA_007132595.1 Waddliaceae bacterium
GAACTGAATCAGAAGATATTAATTTTTCAGAAGCAGTCACAAAACAATTTTTGCATGGCTTAGCCTTATCATCGACCGGCTGATTTGGACTTTCGCATGCTGCCTCGCTTTATGCTCCTCATCTCTTTTCGCTTCTGAAGTCGGTCCTAAAATCCTTGCTGTCATTGCACATCCCGATGATGAAACGCAATTTGCTGCAACGCTCTATAAAATCTCTCACGAGATCAATGGCACCGTTGATGTTGTAATGATTACGAACGGGGAGGGAGGGTATAAGTATTCCACTCTGGCTGAGCCGATTTATCACAAAGAGTTGACAAATGAAAAAATCGGGCGTCAACATCTTCCTTTCATTCGTAAAAATGAAGCCTTGAATGGGGGGAAAATTCTAGGCGTTAGAAACTACTTCTTTCTAGAAGAAAAAGATACAGGGTATACACAAGATCCAAATGAAGTGTTACAAGGAGCGTGGGACACCAGCCGAATTAAAGAAACATTGAACAAGTTGATGGATGAAGAATCTTACGATTACCTATTTGTCATGCTACCGACTCAAGAGACACATGGCCATCACAAAGCCGCCACCATTTTGGCACTAGAAGTTGTCTCTAATCGGGAGGGAGACAGACCGACGATCCTCGCGGCAAAAATTTCAGAAAAAAATGAAGATCCATTGAAATTCGATCAGTTAAATGATTTCCCGATCACAAAAACACGAGGAAACCCCATTGCCTTCGTCGATAAAACAAGAAAATTTGGATTTAATGACAGGCTCGATTACAAAATCGTTGTGAATTGGGTGATCGCAGAGCACAAAAGTCAAGGCACCATGCAGCTATATATGAATCGCGGCGACTATGAAAACTTCTATTTCTTTGAATTGAATGATCCGGAAAAAGTTGAAAAAACAATCAACTTCTTCAATCAATTTGAAACCGCTAAAAAAGCTTAAAATAACTGTTGCTTACGAAAGGCGCGCACTTTCTTCGTTTTGAGAGCAGACCCAAACGGATAGAATTGTAAAGAGCAGTTTGCAACCCTCGGTGATGACATATAACAAATGATCATGGCCCAAAGAAGGATTCCCACCTGAAATCACCCTATCGGCACGAAGAGCAAGTGCCGGCAAAATCCAGAATGTCTGCATGGAAAGAAGAAGGATTAACAATATCGCCATCATCCATTTTTTCCATCTATTACACGAGACTGCCGTTAGTATCACAATCGCAAAAAGAGCGCCCCATTCAATCGTATTAAACAAATAAAATGTCGCCTTTCCGATCTCTAAAGCGACTGACCGGCTCAAATTTGGCGCCTGAAATTTTACCGGTGTGGCAATAAATGAAACCCCCAGAATTAACCCTGTCCAGATCCAGTAGAGACCCGGTAATAGCGTTTGAGAAATTCTCTTCATTGTATCCCCTCTGATTTGCAAAGTGCGAAAACTCTTTAATCTATCCTACAGGAACCTCTGATTTAAGTGACTTCACGTTTTTGTCGAATTTCAGAAAAAGGGGGCTAAATTTAACAACCTGAGTTTATCAGGGGTTCCTTTATAGATCGAGCTGATAGAATTTTTCATCACAGTCCATGGGCTCGCAATACGATGGCATATCTTTTCTTGCTACCTCACGGAAACCATGTTTTTCATAAAAACGATGAGCAGCCCGAAAAGCCAGGGTTGTCCCTAGATAAATAGTTTTGACGTCATGTTCTCTAGACCAATTCAAAACTGTATCAAGTAATTTCTTTGCAAATCCAGTGTTCTTTCCACGATATTCTTTATCAAGAAAAACATCTCTTAGTTCAAAGGCATTGTGACCAATATCAATCACTGCAATGGTTCCAATGACTTTTCCATTTAAAAGAGCCACCCAGTAATTCCCCTTATCTTTCTGAAAATTCCGGGAAATTGACTGAAGTTCTTTTCGTTGCCCCTCCTCAATTGGAATGCTAAATTCTCCTACCTGAATTCGTTCTATCAAATCAACCACTTCAGATTGGTATTTGGAATCAAAGGGCTGAATTGTAAACACACGATTACTTTGATTTGCACTTTCTCTGCCAGGTTTAAGATAGCCACGAGAAATAACAACAAAATTGGATTTGGATTTTTCATCTGTTTGCTGCGAATTAGGTTCGCATGTTTGACTTAACGCCTGCATTTGTATCTCGTCGGCACAAAGGTTGTAACATAAAAAGAGAGTGATAATTAAAATAAATTTTGTATTAACCACGAATTCCACATTCCAATCCTAATTTCAATACGCTTAAACTTTTAAATATTTCGCTAATTTTCGATCAAAGAAAAGTGCATATTATAAAAAGGAGAATCCCATGTAAGAGCTGTAATCAATGACGGAGGAGGTGGGATTCGAACCCACGGTACGCGTTAACGCACACACGCTTTCCAAGCGTGCTCCTTCGGCCGCTCGGACACTCCTCCAAAGAAAAACGGCTCTATTGTAGAGTAAAACCGGAATATGATTCAAGAGTAATCTTTTATTTTTAATTCGCCTTTCAAACAGTCTCAAAGTTGCAATTATCTTTTCATTTATCAAATTTCTGTATATACTTATTGCTAATCATTTAGGTGTACAATGTCTAGAATCATTTTGCTTCTCTCCCTCCTGTTCATTCCGTTGATGGGCGCAGACCATCACAAACCGCGGGTTCTTGTCAGCGTGCCCCCGCATAAGTTCTTTGTCGAGCAGATCGCAAAAGATACTGTCGATGTTAAAGTGCTCATTCCTCCGGGTGCGAATGCTCATACTTTTGAACCGTCTCCAAAAGATGTGAATAGAATGATTGGGGCAGATATTTGGTTTCGAGTCGGAGAGGGGTTTGAAGATCGATTAATCAAAACTCTTCAAAGCTATCAGCCGGATCTTGAAGTTATCGACCTACGCGACGGGCTGGACTTGATCCCCGTCAAATCAGATCAACACGCCTACTGCTCACATGGCCACTGCTACGATCCACATATCTGGCTCAGTCCAAAACTTGCCAAGCAGCAGGCTGAGCGGATCACTAAATCCCTTGTTGCCCTCTATCCATATCAGAAACATGAGTATGAGAAAAACCTTGCGCGCTTTAAAAATGAACTAGACAAGCTAAACGAAGAAATTGAAAAAACCTTCCGCCCGGTTGTGAATCGCACGATTTTAGTCTCCCATCCGGCGTATGCGTATTTTGCAAGAGACTACAATCTCAAGCAAATTCCCATTGAACATGAGGGAAAAGAGCCGACGCCGCAGCAGCTCACCCAACTGCTCGATCGTGCAAGGCAGAGCGGGGCTAAGAAAATTTTTGTGCAGCAACAGTATCGCGGCAAAGGACCTGAGTTGATTGCGCAGCAAATTGGAGCGGAGGTGATTATCCTAGATCCATTATGTGAAAACTACATCGAGAACTTGCGTCACATCGCCCATCAATTTGCAGGAGAAAAAGAGTCGTGAAGGAGATCATCTCTTTCGATCATGTCACGTTTTCCTACGATGATATCCCGATCATCGAAAATGCATGCTTTTCTGTGAAAGAAGGGGAGCTGATCGGAGTCTTCGGTCCGAATGGAGGCGGAAAGACCACGCTTTTAAAGCTTCTTATGGGATTTATCAAGCCAAACAGTGGACGCGCCTCCCTCTTTGGAAAAAGCCCAAAGGAGTCTCATCAAAATATCGGGTATGTCCCACAAAAACTCCCCTTCGATCCAAATTTCCCAATCTCGGTGCTGGAAGTCGTTCTCACAGGCTGTCTCTCCAAGCTCCCTTGGCACGGCCGCTACTCATCAGAAAATGAGAAAGATGCCTACCATGCGCTTGAGCAAGTCGATATGGTAGATTTTTCCGGTCAAGCCTTCGGCACCCTCTCCGGCGGACAAGCGCAGCGCGTGCTGATTGCAAGAGCCCTTGTTTCAAAGCCCAAACTCCTTTTACTCGATGAGCCGACAGCCGGTATTGATGCGCAGACAGAAACAGAAATCTACAAACAACTCGACGAGCTGCGCGGAAAGGTCACAATCATCATGGTGACCCATCATCTTCGCATTGTGACAGAATTTGCCGACCGCGTCCTTTTGGTTCAAAGGGATGTGACCTCTCTTGATTCCAAAGAGCTTTGCGAGCACTTTGCGATCGGTCTTTATCACCCGCCTCACCTTAAGAAAGAGCGCTCATGACAGAATTTCTCACCGCCTTGCAGACCAACCCTCTTCTCCTTTCGGCTGTGATTGCCGGACTGC
>SLOH01000099.1 GCA_007132595.1 Waddliaceae bacterium
CCTATCGAGTTAAATTACATTTTTATACCCGAAAATAGGTTTTAATCATAATGACGGAATGGATTTATTTTTCTGTGCTACTCTTCGTTGCACTGATTGTCGGGGTTGTCAGTTTTTCGTTTGGCTTTTTTCGTCATAACATCCAAAAAATCTTTCCCCATATCTCCGGCTTTTCGGTATTTACCGGAATCTTGATCTTCTTTTTATCTCAGCTGATCGTTTTTCCATTTTTACTCTACCTGTTTCTTCTGATTTTTCCGATGAAGACAACAATTGATATGAGAGGGTGGTTTGGTGTGATGGGTATTACGTTTGCATCGAGCTTAACGCTGATCTATTTTTATACGCTCCCCAGGATTGTCCGAGATGAGATTCTATGGCGCTGGTGGGGGAAACGGCATGGCCGGATGGAAAATATGTTATTTGGAATGGGCGCATGGTTTGTCGCTTTTCCTTTTGTGATCGTTTCGGTCAATTTGGTGAAGATGATTTTCGATCAATTCTTTACAATCCCAAATATTCAGCAGCTTCCCGTGCAAGACTTGATGAGAGTTCGGCATAATCAGCCGCTATTTACCTCTCTTGCGTTTTGTATTGTTGTGATTGTTCCGATTGTTGAAGAGCTACTGTTTCGGGGCATGCTGCAGACGTGGCTAAGAAAATCGCTCCGCTGGAAGTGGTCTGTTGCTGTGACTTCAGTCATTTTTGCCAGCCTGCATTTATCACCGGATCACGGAATGCGGAATGTGGAGTTTTTTACCGGAATTTTTGTTTTGTCCCTATTTTTGGGGTATTTGTATGAGAAGCAAGGCGCGCTTTGGACTCCGATTGGATTGCATATCGCCTTTAATGGAATGAGCACACTGATGTTAACTCTTGAAATTTCCTAGTAAAGAATAGTCAAATGTGCTAAAATATCTTGTATGCCTTTATTTTCTATGTCTTATAAAATTAAAGCGTTTGGACTGTCAGATATCGGGTTGATGCGAGATAAGAACGAGGATGCTTATGTCATATCCGACAGTAAGCGATTCTATATACTTGCAGACGGAATGGGTGGTCATCTTGCGGGCGAAGTTGCGGCAAGGGAAGCGGTTAATGTTTACTCTGAATTGATTGAACCGGAGCTTCTCGTCTCTTTGCCAAAAGAAGAGATTGTCTCGAAAATCGCCGCCGCCATTCAAAAGACGAATCTGCATGTGTATCAGATGAGTCTTTCCGAGCCGTCACTCAAAGGAATGGGAACGACGCTTTGCTCATTATTTTTCAGTGAAGATGCTCTTTTTGTCGCTCATGTGGGCGATAGTCGGATCTACCGTTTGCGAAGCGGTGAGCTTGAGCAGTTGACAGACGATCACTCCTTAGAGCGAGAAATACTTGAGCATGCATATTTTGCAAGCGAGCAAATGGACGAGGCAAGATATAAGGGCGTGATCACAAAGGCAATTGGAACACAAAGCCGCGTCGTTCCCTCTGTTAAAGTTGCTGAATTTGAAGTTGGGGACTGTTTCCTACTCTGTTCCGATGGCCTTTCAGACTTTCTTAGCCACTGTGAAATGGAAGAGATTTTGAATCGCTCCATCGCGCTTGAACATTGCGCTTGCGGCCTGATTGAGGCGGCAAAAGCAAAGGGTGGTCAAGACAATATCACGGTTATTTTGCTTCAAATCGAAGAATGATTTATCTCGACAATAATTCCGCTACGCCAGTTGATACGCGTGTCATCACTGAAATCGTGACTGCGCTAGAGCAATTTTATGGGAATCCATCGAGTATTCACTCAAAAGGCAGGGAGTCAAGAGCTGTCATTACAAAAGCGCGCGATCGCATTGCGAAGTGTCTTTCTGTAAAGCCTGATGAAATTCTATTTACTTCCGGTGGAACGGAAGGCATCAATCTAATTTTGCGCGGGGTAATGGAGAGGAAAAAGGGGCACTTAATCCTGTCGAATGTCGAGCATGCAGCTCTTGAGGAAACAGTGCATGCTCTTGAAAAAAAGGGGGCGATTGAAGTTGAGCGCCTTTCTGTTCAAACAAAAGGGGCTTTAACAGTAGAGGCAGTTGAGGCTGCGATTCGTCCCGAGACGCGAATGATTGCATGTGCAGCTGTGAATAATGAAACGGGCGTGAAGACAGATATCGAGGCGATCGCAAAGCTTGCAAAGCTTCGGGGAATTGATTTTTTTGTCGATGGTGTTGCGCTTCTTGGGAAGGAGTCGTTTGTGATTCCGGAGGGAGTGAGTGCGATGAGTTTTAGCGGTCAGAAGATCCACGGCCCGAAGGGAAGTGGCTTCTTATTTGCTCGCAAACAGCTGAAATTTACTCCTCAAATGACAGGTGGCCTGCAAGAGTACGGAAAGCGCGCGGGAACAGAGGCGGTGCCGTTGATTGTCGGGCTTGCAAAGGCTGTTGAGCTTCTAGGAGAGTATGATTATATTGCCTCTCTTCGCGATCAGTTTGAGAGCGGTCTAAAAAGTAGCGGCGTGAAATTTGCGGTTAACGGAGATGGCGCGCGTGTATGTAACACCTCAAACCTTGCGTTCGAAGGTATGGATGTCGAGTCTCTTTTGATGCATCTTGACATGAGGGGGATCAATGCGAGCCACGGGTCTGCATGTCAATCTGGAAATTTTGCCCCATCTCGGGTGCTGCTCAATATGGGATATCCACCTGAGCGTGTGAATGCATCTGTCCGGTTTTCATTTAGCCGCATGAACACAAAAGAGGAAGTGGAGCGGGCGGTTGAAATCCTCTCTGAACTCACCCGATCTTTGTCTTAACCTCAATGACCTTAGCGTCCATCAAGCTTGCCTCTACAACTCTAAGTTCAAAGGGATCAAGCAAGAGTGTATCCCCTTCCTCAGGAGGGCGGCCGAGATGGTCTTCCATTAATTTTGAGAGCGAAAGGTCTTCTTTTTCGCTGAGGATAATATCAAATTTTTCGTTGAATGCCTTGACTGTCATACTCCCAGGAAATGTGCGGTCTAAAATAATATAGCGCCGAGCGCGTGTTGGGGTTAGCGGCAATTCGCCGAAAATTTCATTGATGAGACTGTCAAGTGTGATTACTCCAATCGCAGCGCCATTTTTGTTTAAAATGATGGCGACTCGCTGTTTTGTGCTCTTGAACTGCTCAAGGAGTTCTGCAAGGGGAGTATTTGCAGTGACAAACCGCGGGGATTTGGCGTATTTACGGATGCGCCGGTTGTCGGGAACGCGAACTAAGTCTCTTGGAAATGCGGCGCCTACAATGAGGTTTTGTTGCTTGTGATAGCATAAAATGAAGTCCTTCATGGAATGACGCATTTTTTCCCGCATTTGTCCAACGGTTGCAAACGAGGGGAATTTTGGGAAAGAGTTAAGCGGCTGCATCACATCTTTTGCTTTCAGGTGGCGGAGATTAAAAATGTTTGTGGTGATGCGATTCAGTTGCTCGGTCGAGCCTTCGCTGATGCTGTCATCTGTATGCTCTTCAACAACTTTTTGTAACTCATCTAGGGTGATCAAAAGCTTTGATCGAGTCCCTTTGCCTCCAATCGCCCAATTCATTGTTTTTGATATCAGTCCAACAACCCATAGAAGCGGAGTGAGTAGCTTGGCTGTTCCGTAAAGCACAGGAATGCCTAAGAGCGCGACATGTTCCGCGTAATGCCTCGCGGCAAACATGGGAGCAAGCTCGCCGAAAATCACAACAAGAATGACTTGCATTAGGGGGGAAAGGTCGGGGTTGAGGCCAAGGGAGACAAACATTTCACGCGCGCATTGGGAGCTAATGACATTTCCCGCATTCACTCCGATCAGCGTCACTCCAAAGAGGCGAAACGGGTGTTTGAGAAGGTAGTTGATCCACTTTGCGGGCTTTGAATGTTGGCTGACGTAGTAATGCAGGCGGATTTTGTTAAATGAAACGCAAGACATCTCCATCATGGAGTAGAATGCCGAGGCGGCAATTGCAATCGCATTTAAAAGCATCCAGTAGAACCAGGTCATAGCGTCTCTTTCTTCTTGATGTAAACACTTTGGATTCGGCTGGGAAGCGAGGAGAGAATTTGAAACAACACATCTTGAGTTTCATACGTCGCGCCGGGAGCGGGGATTTCTCCCATCCTCTCGGTGAGCCATCCGTTGACGGTGACCATGCCGCTCTCGCTTTTCAACGAGAGGTCAAACAGGGCGTTTAGCTCGGAGAGCTCAAG
>SLOH01000075.1 GCA_007132595.1 Waddliaceae bacterium
CCATTTTTTTTGTTCCGCATCATAACGCCTGTCTTTTTCAACAATATTCCAAACATTTTGAGTTTTTTTAGCCAATTGATATATTCGACTTCTATAGTCAAGTTGAAACGTTTTCTTCCCAAGTTTCACTGATGTTTTTTCCGCCGATTTTACAGATTGACTTTCGTCTATTATACTGCCCTGACCTGATCGGGTGTGGATTAAATAATCAAAAGTTGCGTTTAAAATTGTGTTTTGTGCAAGGTCTTTAATCACTCCCGATGTATACATGGCATTATGACCTGTACTATTTGGGTTAATAGCCGTCTCCATCGTTTTGCAGTAATCCATTGCGGAGCGAAATCCTATATTTCTTATCTCCTTAGCAGTTTTTTTACGACTACCAAGAAGACGATCAAATCCAGGTGGAAGCGTAATATTTTCCGTTTCACATTGGTTTGTATAGACCGTTTGTGAGAATTTCATCGACTCACCGTCTTTTAACACAACGTCATACTCCACATTAAACGCTAGAAATTGCTTTCCATTATGTGTATAATAGACAGGCTTGATATCAGCATTCGATTGATCTGAATTCGCTTCAGGTTTGTAACTCATATGCTCAACAACCCCATCGAAAACAGATTTCTTAGGGTTTGCTTTCTGATACGCTTTCATGTAGTCGTCAACGGATTGAAAGTCCTGAACGCTTTTTCCGTTTACTGCAGGTAGTTTACCTTGCTCGCCAAGTTTATTAACCAAAGCAGAAACGACTGTTTCATCTTCCGGTATCTTATGAGTGACTGTATTATCCTCTGGATTTACCTCAATTTTGAGATCCTTTGAATGTCCATTCACTTCAATTTTGATATCATCTGAGTTCTCATTGACTTGAAACGATAGATCATCAGGTGATATAGGACCTTGAGACCCAGGACCACTAATGGACATGGTTACACTCCCTTTATTTAACTTAATTATATCAAAATTTAACATTTATTAATAATCAAGAAGATTTAAAGAGAGGTAATATTACTCAAATAGTGCTTTTACATACAATTCGGGGTCAAAGGAGTCAAAATCGTCCCAGTTTTCTCCGGTTGCAATGTACTGAATCGGCAAATTTAGGACTTTTTGCACTTGTATTGCAATTCCACCCCGCGCTGTACCATCTAATTTGGTAAGGATCAGGCCGGTTAAAGGGGTGTGCTCTTGGAAGACTTTTGCTTGATCAATTGCATTCTGACCAATCGTTGCGTCGAGAATGAGAAGCGTATCATGAGGCGCATCCAACACTTGTTTCCCGCAGACTCTTCGGATTTTTTCAAGTTCTTTCATCAAATCTAAGCGCGTTTGGAGGCGTCCGGCAGTATCGACAATGACAACGTCCGCTTCCCGCGCCTTAGCTGCGGAAATGGCATCGAAAGTCACACTCGCAGGGTCGCCGTTTGCAGAGCCTCTGACAAGATCAACGCCGAGTTTTGTCAGCCATTTTTCAAGCTGTTCAGCTGCGGCAGCGCGATAGGTGTCTGCTGCGGCTACAACAACTTTTTTTCCTTGTGACTGATAGAGTTTGGCAAGTTTGACAACAGAGGTCGTTTTTCCCGATCCATTAACCCCGACAATTAAAATCACGTGAGGGGAGCTAGTCATGACTCGCTCTTTTGGAGGAGTCATGTACTTAAGGGTTTCATGACTTAGGAGCTCAAGCAAACGATCTCCTTCTAAAGAAGGGTCTTTACGCTTTGCTTTTCGGATGGTATCGGTCAGTGCAAGAGCGGTTTCAACTCCAAGATCTGCTTCGTAAAGGGTTTGTTCAAGCTCCTCTAAGGCCGCCTCATCCATTTCCCTGGAGAAAATCGATCTTAATTTGCTGCCTAATAGGGACCTGGTTTTAGAAAGAGCATTTTTGACTTTCTGAAAGCCTGCTTTAATGAAATTGAATGCCATGATAGATTGAATTTAAATTAATAGAGGGATGGTAGCATGAACATTCACGAATTTCAAGCAAAGATGATTCTCAGAGAGTATGGAGTCCCTATACCAGAGTTTGTCATTGTCACTCAGCCAGAAGAAGTTGAACCTGCAATCGATACACTAGGTGTGGATGCGGCTGTTGTCAAAATTCAAGTCCACGCCGGCGGACGGGGGAAGGCTGGGGGAGTGAAACTGGCAAGAAGTCGAGATGAAATTATCAAACATGCAAACGATCTGCTCGGAATGAAAATTGTCAATACTCAAACAGGAAAGGAAGGGGTGATTGCACATCAACTCATGATCACGCCTATCGTCAATTACATCAAGGAGTATTACATTGGAGCAGTCATCGATCGAAAGAGCGCATCTGCGACATTAATCGCCTCTCCTGAAGGAGGAATGGAAATTGAGGAGGTCGCTGCAAAGAGTCCGGATAAAATCATTAAACTCCCGATCGAGCTCAATGGAAGTATGCGCTCCTGGAATCTTGTTCGCCTAGCAAAGTTCATGGGATGGAAAGGGGAGACGGCAAAGCAGGGAATACGCATTGCGAAAGCACTTGCTAAAGCGTTTATCGACTGCGACGCCTCATTACTTGAGATTAACCCCTTAGTTGAGACAGAGTCCGGGGAGATTTTAGCCATCGATGCGAAAATGGGGGTTGATGAGAATGCTCTTTTTCGGCAGAAAACAATCGAAAAATTCTTCGATCCTACTCAAGTTTCACCAAAGGAGGTTGAGGCGAATAAACACGACCTTGCCTACATCGCACTAGATGGAAATATTGGCTGCATGGTCAATGGTGCCGGTCTTGCGATGGCGACAATGGATCTGATTCAGCACCATGGAGGGTCGCCTGCAAACTTTCTAGATGTCGGAGGCGGCGCAAATCAAGAGCGCGTGGCTGAAGGCTTTAAGATCCTTCTTAGCGATCCGGACGTCAAGGCGATTCTCGTAAACATTTTCGGTGGGATTATGAGCTGCATTACGATTGCTGCCGGGATTGTCGCTGCCGCAAGTACTTTAAAAGTCACCGTTCCACTTGTCGTCAGAATGGAAGGGACTAATGTGGAACAGGGAAGAAAAATCCTAGCCAACTCAGGGCTGAATATCACCATCGCCGATGATCTGACAGAAGCGGCGAAAAAAACAGTAGCTGCAGCAAAGTGAGGAAATCATGGCAATATATGTAAATAAAGAAACAAAAGTAATCACACAAGGAATCACAGGAAAAGCCGGGGCATTTCATACAGAGCAATGTATTGAATATGGATCTCACTTCGTTGGGGGCGTCACTCCGGGAAAGGGGGGACAAGAGGCCCTCGGTGTTCCTGTTTTTGACACCGTTCAAGAGGCAAAGGAGGTAACCGGCTGCAACGCAACCATGATTTTTGTTCCGCCTCCATTTGCAGCTGAAGCCATTCTTGAGGCTGAAGATGCCGACATCCCATTGATTGTGTGTATAACAGAGGGGATTCCGATTCGAGACATGTTGGAAGTTAGCCGCGTGATGCGTAACAGTCAAACCTCAAGACTCATCGGACCTAACTGTCCCGGAGTGATCACCCCTAATCAGTGTAAAATTGGTATCATGCCCGGCTATATTCATAAACAAGGAAAAATCGGGGTTGTCTCGCGGTCAGGTACCCTCACTTATGAAGCTGTCTGGCAAACAACGGAGCTTGGACTTGGACAATCGACGTGTGTCGGGATTGGGGGAGATCCACTGAACGGGACAAACTTCATCGATGTCTTAGAGCAATTTGAAAAGGATCCTGAAACAGAAGGCATCTTACTGATTGGGGAAATTGGCGGCGATGCGGAAGAAGAGGCTGCGGATTGGATCGGCAAAAATTGCAGCAAGCCGGTTGCCGGTTTTATTGCAGGTGTCACGGCACCTCCGGGAAGGCGCATGGGTCATGCAGGCGCTATTGTGTCTGGCGGCCAGGGGACAGCGCAAGGAAAAATTGAGGCGCTAAAAAAAGCGGGCGTAATACTCGCTGAAACGCCGGCTGATCTTGGAACCGCTCGCCGGTGGCTCGGCGATCGAGGTCCCCTTGCAGCCGCTACCGGATCAGAGCCACGTGGTGCAGGGCAGCATGGAACTCGATGAGGCCGTGGCCTTCAGCATCCACATCAGCGATGTCGACGGCCTGGGCAACACCAGCCCGCCCCGTGGCCGCCTGCTGATCCAGCCTGATCGCCCGCCGCGCATCGATATCACCCA
>SLOH01000087.1 GCA_007132595.1 Waddliaceae bacterium
ACCTCATCAGCTAGGTGACCATGGCTTCCGTTCATCATATACGGCATGCCCACTACGAGAGTCTCTGCCGTATACCCATGCGCTTTTGAATGATCCAAAAGGTGATTGAGGAGTCTAATCACAGTCTGTTCCATTTTCTCCTTCACAAGAAAGGTCTCTAGAGGAGTTGCAAGTATCTTGCTTTCATCTGAAAGCGCAAGGCCAATACGGCGCAGTCCAAAGTCAATTCCAATGATGCGACTAGCCATGTTTCTCTTTGTTTTGAATCGTTGCCTTAATGAAATCGCGGAAAAGAGGGTGAGGCGCGGTCGGCTTCGACTTAAACTCAGGGTGGAACTGCACGCCGACCATCCAGGGATGATCTTTGACTTCCACAATTTCGCAAAGCGTCTTTCCATCTAGGGTTCCGGAGACGACAAGACCGGCCTTCTCAAGCTCTTCTTGAAAGGCGCTGTTGAACTCATAGCGGTGGCGATGGCGTTCTGAGATTTTGATTTTTTGATATGCGTCATGTGCTTTGGTATTTTTCTTGATTTGGCAATGATAGGCTCCAAGGCGCATGGTCCCCCCTAGATCCTGTTTGTCGCGCTGTTCACTTAGCAGGGAAATGATCGGGCTTTTTGTGGCAGGATCGATCTCTGTTGAGTTCGCGTCGTTAATTTTTGCGACATTGCGGGCAAATTCAACACTCATCACTTGCATTCCAAGACAGATGCCAAAGAAAGGAAATTTCTCTTCTCGCGCATGTTTGGCTGCCATGATCTTTCCTTCCCAGCCTCTTTCGCCAAAGCCGCCGGGAACCAGGTAACCATCGCATCCTTCCAATGTTTTTTTCACACTTTTACATTTTTGTAATTGGTCTGCCTCGACGCGTTTGAATTCCAATTTATACTGCTCGCCTGTGGCTGCATGTTCCAGCGCTTCGAAGACTGACTTGTACGCGTCTTGATGTTGAACATATTTTCCGACAATCCCAATTGTGATGGTTCCTTTCGGATTTTTGATCTTTTCCAGAATGCTTTTCCATGCAGATAGGTCGATTGGCGCGTCTTTAAGACCGAGCAGCTCGCAAATCATTGCATCAACTTTCTGCTCGTGCAGTTTAAGGGGAACTTCGTAAATGCTTGACTCAACATCTAACTCTTCAAAAACTGCACTTCTTGAGACATTGCAAAAGAGGCTGATTTTATCTTTGACATCTTCGGGTAGAGGTTTTTCCGATCGACAAAGAATGATATCCGGAAAAAGACCGATTTCTCGTAGAACCTGCACTGAGTGTTGCGTTGGTTTTGTTTTAGCTTCACCTGCAGCTTTAAGGTAAGGGATGTATGTTAAGTGGACGTTTAACCACATATTTTTATGTTCACACTGGAACTGACGAATCGCCTCCATGAAGGGGAGCGACTCGATGTCACCCACGGTACCGCCAATCTCAACGAGTACGACATCGATTCCTTTCTCTTCATTTGCACACTTTAAGATTCTCTGTTTGATTTCATCAGTGATATGAGGAATCACCTGCACTGTTTTACCTAGGTAGTCTCCGCGTCTTTCCTGTTTGATGACAGTGTCATAGATCTGTCCTGAAGTGGCGTTTGAATTGCGTGAGAGGGGAGAGTCTGTATAGCGGTAGTAATGGCCAAGATCAAGGTCTGTTTCAGCGCCGTCATCTGTGACATAGACCTCTCCATGCTGGAATGGGTTCATCGTTCCGGGATCGACATTCAGGTAAGGGTCGAGCTTCAGCATTGCCACTTTCAACCCCTTTTTCTCTAGTAGCATGCCGATTGAGGCAGATGTCAGTCCTTTGCCAAGAGAAGAGCAGACTCCTCCTGTGATAAAAATATATTTTGTATTCATAAATGTTTTTCTACCTCTCTAATATCTTCCGGGTGGTCCACACCGATACTTAAGCTCTCGACAGTCGGAACTTTGATTGAAAATCCATGTTCAAGGACCTTTAATTGTTCCAGGTCTTCTGATAGTTGCATCGGAGTGGGGGGAAGCGTTTGTAATTTTAATAAAAAATCGCGGCGAAAACCGTAAATGCCGAGGTGTTCATAGACAGCCCCTCTCGGGCTAAGCGCTCGGCTGAAGAGTAGCGCTTTTTGATTTAAGTCACAGACGCACTTGACAACCGAGGGATCGCGCAGTCTATTCTCGCATGTCAGCGCCTTTTTTGCAGACGACATCGGAGCCTCATCAAGTGCGTGAATCACCTGCTCGATCACGACCGGTTCAAGAAGCGGCTCATCTCCTTGAAGGTTGATGATCCTCTCATATTGTGAGAAACAGTCGTTTTGATTGATGACTTCAATGCACCGATCTGTTCCCGACGCGCAAGTGTTTGAGGTCATGACAACTTCGGCATTAAATGTTTTTGCGTGTGCCTCGATCCGTAGGTCATCTGTTGCAATGACGACTTTGTCAAGATGAGGACATCGCCTGGCGTTTTCATACACTCTTTGGAGCAGCGAGCGGCCTTTAATTTGAGCGAGCGGTTTCCCCGGGAAACGGGTACTTCCATATCGAGCAGGGATGATTCCGAGTACTTTTTCTCTTTTCATTGCCAACATTTTATACTATCTTTGAATATTATGACACAATTTCCACCCCCTCTTCCCTTAGACAGATCAGTCTTTGAATCTAGGAAGACGAGACAAAGGATGTTGACCTTTGCAACATTGATTGGGATTGTCATTCGTCTTGGCGTGATTTCCATGATTTTTTGGGGTAGCTTGTACTTTAATAGCGCCTCTTTGCTAATGGATGGGCTTTTTGGAGTTGTCGACCTCATTTCAAGCGGCGTTTTACTGCTTGGAATTTATTCAGCGGCAAAGCCTCCGGATCACGACCACCCCTTTGGACACGGCAGATTTGAGCCATTGGCCGGCACGCAAATTGGTCTATTGATGCTTTTGATGGGAATCGGGACTTTTTTTTGGCAATTTTACGGTCTTTTTTCTCTTTCTCTAAGTCATTCGATGAGTCAATGGCTATGGTTGATCCCGACGCTTTCTGTCGCCTCATTCTATTTAACCGGTTGCTACCTTTCGACAGTCGCTCAGGAGAAAAAAAGCGCTGCCCTAGAAGCTGAGGCTACCCATTTTAAGTGGGATGCGATCACAAGTCTCATTGCAACAGCGGCTCTCTTAACGGGCGCTCTTTTTCCCGACTGGTTTGAGGTTTTAGATGGAATCGGCGCTGTTTTTATTGCGGTCTCTATGGTTTTTGTTGGTATCTTTGTCTTAAAGCAAAATCTTCATTCTCTCATGGATAGGGTTCCGGATGCGGACTATTTCAAGCTTGTCCAAGAGTCGGCAAAGCGCGTGGAAGGAGTTTTTGAGACAGAAAAAATACGGATTCAACATTGTGGGCCCGATGCGCATGTTGACATTGATATAGAGGTAGATCCGGCATTAACGGTTGAAAAGGCGCATGTGATAAGTCAGCAGGTGAGGCGGGAAATTCAAAAAGAGTGGCCCAATGTGCGAGATGTTATCGTCCACATTGAGCCGTTCTATCCAGGGGATCACTGATTAACAGCAGCTCCAACCTCTTCGGGTTCTTTTGCTTCCACCTCTTCGGGCAGCTTTGCCTCGTCCTCAGCTTCAAGTCTTTCCTCTTTGACTTTTTTGGCTGTAAAAGGGGAGACAACGAGTTTCTCAGGTCCTTGACCACCCCAAACGAATTTTGATCCCAATCTTTGCCAAAATCCTTTATTTTCTCCATCAAACAGGGAGTCTAGGGGAATCGAGCATTTATTCTTGATGCCGTACCCTAAACGATTGATTTGAATTTCAAGGTCATCGACGGCATTGCGAAGACTTTGTTGCATATTGTTAAATTCAAGAAGAAGACCCTTTAATTGATCTTGAATTTCTTTTGGAGGTTTGGCAATTGCCTCTTCGATTTCTTTGCGAAGTTGGGGATTTGAGATCATTTTCGTCTCGCGGACAATTGTCGATCTCACATCGCTTTCTTCTAGTGGCTTTTTCAGTTTTTGAATCGATTCAGGACATTTTTCAATAAACTCTAGAATCTCTTGACTTAAATTTTTGAACGCCTCAACCCACTGCTCAAGATCTTTTTCAAGTGACAAACCGGGGTCTTTTTCCCCTTGAATGGCTCGGTATGTCGTTTTTCCAGTG
>SLOH01000136.1 GCA_007132595.1 Waddliaceae bacterium
AAAAAAATAATTTTATTTAACACCTTTAATTGTTATAATAAAGGTATACAAGAAAACCAGACAATTAAGATGGTTATACAAAAAGAAATAAATAAAATTATCAATGAGCTTAGGGACCAAAATGTCAGTCACCTATATTTAGGAGATGTGACTGTCTCTTTGCATATTTATGATAACAACTCCAAGTTGTCTTTATCGTCTTGCGTATTTGACGGGGTTAACTACATTCCCAAAAGCGTGCGTCTGGCGATTGACGCCCCTGCGCCATTTAATAACCATCATCTTAAAACCTTCTTTTCTGTCGACGAAGAGAGCTACCAGATATTTCTTTGCTATATTGGGAGCCTACACCACATCGACTCATTTGAGCTAAACGAGACACTTGAAATCTTTGCAGAAAAAGCAAGCGACTGGAAGGTGCATTTAGATAATCGCGGCAAAGAAGACCTTGTACGTATTCCGACAAAATAAACAGCAGACCTCTTCATGAGAATTCCCCTCTTCCTATATAATGATTGGAATGGAAACAACTTCTCTCTCTTTACTTGAAAGCAAAAAGCGCATTGATGCGCTGATTAAAAAAAGCATCTCTGAACTTGGGCCAAAGTCCTCTTTACGAGACGCTTGTGAATACGCCCTTTTAAGTGAGGGAAAACGGTTTCGGCCAGCTCTTGTTTTTTTGATGGCAGAGGCAATTGGAAAAGGAAGAGATGTCACCTATCCGGCTCTTGCCACCGAGTACTTTCACACAGCATCTTTAATTGCCGACGACCTGCCTTGTATGGATGATGAAGAAAAGAGGCGCGGACGGATCACAACGCATTTAAAATTCGGCGAATCTACTGCTTTACTTGCCACCTACGCCTTGATTGCGGCGGGGTATGGCTGGATCTCAAACGGAGAGTCTCAAGAGGTGTGCAGCCTCGCTTTGCAAAGCGCAGCAAAAAAGACAGGGATACTCGGCGCGACAGGCGGCCAGTTCCTCGATCTCGATCCACCGCTCTTAACCGAAGAGTCTATCTCTGAAATCATTCACAAAAAAACATCGACGCTTTTTGAGCTTTCGTTTGTATTTGGGTGGCTTTTTGGTGGAGGAGAGATTGAGAGGTTAGACACGGTGAAAAAAGCCGCTTGCCATTTTGGACTTGCCTTTCAGATTGCAGATGACCTAGACGATCAAGAGCAGGATCTTCTCAATGGGCGCGCCGTGAATTTTGCAAATGTTGTGGGCACAGAAAAGGCGAGGACTCGCCTCGCCTATGAAAAACAGCAGTACTTAAGCGCCATTCAATCTTTGAATATCGAAACTACGCTGCTGGAGTCTTTGTTGGCTCTGGTGTAGGTGTTTGCGCCTTGACAATCAGATCTTCAATCTCTTCTAGCGTTTTCGGGTTGTTCTTCAACTCTTCTCGAACCGCTTCTCGCCCTTGCATGCGCTTGCCTTTATAGTCAAACCACGCCCCTTTCTTCTCAATAATATTGAACTGCGTGGCCATGTCAATTGCCGAACCTGTGCGAGAGATGCCTTCGTTGAAAAGAATGTCAAACTCGGCAATGCGAAACGGTGGGGCCATCTTGTTCTTGACCACTTTTACCTTTACGCGGTTGCCGACTTCGGAATTTTCCGGTCCTTTGATGCTGCCGATTCGGCGAATCTCCATTCGAATGGAGGAGTAAAACTTCAGTGCGCGCCCACCCGTTGTTGTCTCAGGGTTTCCGTACATCACACCGATTTTTTCGCGGATTTGGTTAATGAAAACCGCGCAAGTATTGCTGCGAGAAAGTGTCGCGGTCAATTTTCTAAGCGCCTGGGACATCATTCGCGCCTGCAACCCGACAAACGCATCGCCGATTTCTCCCTCGAGCTCCGACTTTGGAACAAGAGCTGCGACAGAGTCAATCACAATCACATCGACCGCGTTTGAGCGAGCGAGCATTTCGGCAATATTTAAAGCCTCTTCTCCGCAGTCCGGCTGAGAGATCAAGACGTCGTCGATATTTACCCCAATTTTTGAAGCGTACCCGGGATCTAGCGCGTGCTCAGCGTCGATGTAGGCGGCGACTCCTCCCGCTTTTTGCGCACTTGCGACAATATGAAGTGCTAGCGTCGATTTTCCCGACGATTCAGGTCCATAAAGCTCAACAATACGCCCGCGTGGCACGCCCCCAATTCCAAGCGCAATATCCAAAGATAGGGCTCCTGTTTTAATCGAGCTGATTCCTCGCTGAGACGACCGCTCTCCAAGGGACATAATGGCTCCGTCGCCAAAATGTTTTTTAATGTGACCGACCGCAAGGTCTAGTGCCTTTTTACGCTCTGCCGTTTTAAGTTCCGACATAATATACTCCGTTTTTTGGTCAGAGAATACCACTCTACAAACGAATGGTCAATAACTCTTCCCAAGAGGTTGTGTAACGCCTTGAGCTGTAAGATCTATTCATGCGCCATTTTTGCTCGAGCCCCTCAGCAGCGCTCTTGACTGCTCGATATTTTAGCTTTGCATTGACTGCATCAACTGCCTCAAGCGCGCGCTTTCTTTTTTCGTTTGGCGGCCCATTTGAAAAAAGAGAGCCCTGAATTGCATCTGCTCGCACAAAGTCTTCTAAAACAATGCCTACCTTTCGGTACGCAGTCCCGCTTTGAAACAGCTTTTCTACTCCCTTTTTTGCGCTAGTAATTAAAGCCAGCGTATCGTCTGTTGGCTCGGGGAAGATCAGGCGCACATGACGCGCCACGCTATTTTCAAAGGGGTGCGACTGTGCAAAGACGGTCATTGACGCTGCGCTTGAGCCTTGATTTCGCAGTTTTTCTGCCGCTTGCGCAGTGTAGCTTGCAACCGCCTCAAAAAGCATTTCTATTTCACCAATAGGCTGGGAAAATGAGCGAGAGCAGCAGATCGACTGCTTGAGCGGCACTCTCTCATCTAATGGAAAACAGGACGTCCCACGCAACTCAAGCGCTGTTTTCAAGCAGGTGACGCTTAAGTGCTTTCGGATCCAGTGATCGTCAGCTTCCGCTAACTGCCCCGCTGTTGTAATGCCCATGCGGTTTAACTGCAACGCACGCCCGCGCCCAATTCCCCAAACATCTGCGACGGGCAGTCGGTCAAGTATTTGATCAATTGCTTTTTGGGTCTCTATAACAAAGACCCCTCCCTCTTTTTTTGCCGCTTTTCCGGCCACTTTGGCAAGCGTCTTTGTCGGGGCAATTCCAACAGAAACCGGAATGCCCGTCCACTGTCGCACGCGCTTGCAAATCACCTCTCCTTGTAACCTTAGCCCGTCTTCCTGAAGCTGTAAAAATGCCTCGTCAACAGAGTAGACTTGAACAAAGGGCGCACTTTCTCTTAGCGTTTCCATTACGCGATGAGAAAGGTTGCGATATAAAGTGTAATTTGATGAGAGAACGACCGCTCCTTGCGCCATCAAAAATGAGCGCCACTGAAAAAAAGGCGCTCCCATTGGCACCCCAAGCGCTTTTGCCTCATTTGAGCGCGCGATGATGCAGCCGTCATTGTTCGAAAGAACGACGACAACCTTTCCTTCAAGCTTTGGATTGAACACTCGTTCACAGGAAACGTAGAAATTGTTGCAGTCGACAAGGGCAAACATTATCTTGTTTTATGAATCACGTAGGTGACGACACCCCAAATCTGACACTCATTTTCTCCATCCACCCTCAAGACCGGATACTTGCTATTCTCGGGAACAAGAAAGCAGCCCTTCACACTCACCTCAAGGCGTTTGACAGTAAACTCACCATTGACAACAGCGACAACAATTTGCCCGCTTTTTGGCTCAAGAGAGCGATCGACCACAAGTAAATCTCCGGAGCAAATGCCGGCATTGATCATCGATTCGCCCTCGACTTTTACATAAAACGTCGCTGCCGGCTTTTTCACAACCAAAGCGTTTAAGTCGAGCTCCTTTTCAACAAAGTCATCAGCGGGTGAAGGGAATCCCGCTTGCACAGATGACAAAACAACAGACGCAAGAGCGCTTGAGCTTAAAGAGGGATTTGTGATTTCTTTGATTTTCATATCGCTTAGTATATTCTTGAGATTGAAAAAGTCTATGAAAAATAGTCTGTCCATTTTTCAAGTTCGCCAAAGTTTCC
>SLOH01000127.1 GCA_007132595.1 Waddliaceae bacterium
AAGCTCTTTTTTCTCTTCGAAGAGGTTCGGCCAGATCGGAAGTTCATAGGTAGCAATTCCATCGCTGATCATTGTGATGGCAAATTTTTTATTCGTCTTTGAACTGAAACGCGTTTGTATAGACTCAACAATAAATGCGGAGCGAAAAACAGTTTGATGTCCCAGCTCTTCCAATTTTCTAAGCGGCAGACATGAGAGCCGCCCTAAAATTTCTTTATATTGATCCATCGGGTGACCGGTGACAAAAAATCCGAGAAGTTCCTTTTCCTTTAAGAGAAGATCTTGTTCACTAGACGCGATCTTAGCTTCAGGAGGCTGCTCAAAGCGGGTGCTTGCTGTTTCTCCCATTAAATCAAAAAGATTGAGTACTCCGGCGCTTTTCTCCTTTTTCTCTTTCACAGCAGCTTCAAACATCGGTTCAATGGAGAGTTTTAGTTGATCGCGCGACCAGTTTGTAAAGTCAAAACAGCCAGCCAAAACTAGACACTCCACCATTTTTTTTCCGACTTTTTGTGTGTTGATTCGACTTAAGAAGTCATATAGGCCGCTAAAATGGCCGCTCTTCTTGCGTTCTTCAAGAATCGACTCAACAATCCCCTCTCCAACGCCCTTAATTGCCGATAAGGCAAATCGAATCCCCTTGTCGGTCGCCACAAATTGATTACCTGACTCATTGATATCGGGTGGGAGCAGAGCAATTCCCATTGGCTTGCATTCGCGAATAAACTTTGCAACCTTAGAGATATCCTGACTATCGCAGGTCATTAAAGCTGCCATCCACTGCGCAGGATAATTAGACTTAAAAAAGGCAGTGACATAAGAGAGATAGCCGTAAGCTGCAGCGTGCGACTTGTTGAACCCGTAAGCGGCAAACTTTTCCATCTTGTCAAAGATTGTCATCGCGGTCTGCTCATCAATGCCATTTTCTATTGCACCTGTGCGAAATTTTTCCCGCTCTTTAGACATCTGCGCCATATCTTTTTTACCCATGGCGCGCCGAAGAACATCACCTTCCCCAAGAGAGTACCCCGCAAGCTTTTGAGCAATCTGCATCACCTGCTCTTGGTAGACCATAATTCCATAAGTTTCGGACAAGATCTCTTCTAACCACGGATGGTCATACTCAATAGATTCTTTTCCGTGCTTACGGTTAATAAATGAGGGAATCATATCCATCGGACCGGGTCGATAAAGCGATGTCACAGCAATAATTTCTTCAAATCGATCCAAGTGGAGATTACGCGCCAAATCCTGCATCCCCCCAGACTCTAGCTGGAAAATGCCGAGAGTTTTACCTTTATTGAGAAGAGAGAAAGTCGCCTCATCTTCAAGAGAGAGTTCGGTCCAGTGGATCAGCTCGCCAGTACTTTCAGCAACTGCGCGCGTGCAAATATCAATGGCCGTTAATGTTTTCAGTCCTAAAAAGTCCATTTTGAGCATGCCCACTTGCTCAACTGGTTTCATCGAGTACTGTGTCACGGGCATCTGCGCATCTTTGGCAACGCAAACAGGAATAAGTTCTGTTAAAGGCTGTCCACTAATGATAATACCGGCTGCGTGGATCCCTGTGTTTCGTATCGACCCCTCAAGTTTTTTTCCCAGGTCGATCAAACGCGCAGCATCTTCATCACTTTCATACATTGAGCGAAATTCCGGATCCTTTTCAATCGCTTTTTCTAAAGTGATATTCAAGTCATCCGGGACAAGTTTGGCAATTGCGTTCACCTTCGAAAGCGGCACGCTTAGCACTCGTCCAACATCGCGCAGGACCATCTTTGCCTTCATTGTGCCGAAAGTAATAATCTGCGCTAAGTTGTCTTTCCCGTACTTTGACAGCGTATAATTGATCACCTCAGAGCGCCTATCCATGCAGATGTCCACATCGATATCCGGATAAGAGAGTCGCTCGGGATTAATAAAGCGTTCGAAAAAGAGGTTAAAACGCAGCGGCTCGATATCTGTGACCCCGATTAAATACAGCACAATCGAACCGGCTCCGGATCCACGCCCGGGCCCCATCGGAATCCCGTTTTTCTTTGCCCAGTGAATAAAGTCCCATACAATGAGAAGGTAGTCACACATCCCTTTAGGCGCAATCACATCCATTTCATGCTGCAGACGATTTCTCACCACTTGCATCGGCTCTTGCCCGGGATACAGCTCGGCAACTTTGTCAAGGCGCTCTTTTGTGTAGCGATCGGGAATCCCCTTTTCGCATAGCTCCCAAAGATACTCTTCGACAGCTTTAGCGCGCTGTTCCTCTTGAACTTCCTTTCCTTCTAGAGCCGGGGGAATAAAGACCGGATAGTGTTTGGTTTTAAGGTCGATTTCAAGCTCGCATTTCTCAGCGACTTTAACCGTATTTTCTATCGCTTCGGGCAGATCGGAGAAAAGAGATACCATCTCTTCAGGAGACTTAAAATACACCTCATGGGTGGCGTATGTGCGTCGCTTGGGGTTCGGTACGCGAAACTTCGGATTGCCCTGCCGGTCTTTTTCCCAAATTTCACACGGCTCGCCCGACTGGATATTGAGTAAAATTTCGTGCGCTTTCCATTCATCCCTTTCAATATAGTGGCTGTCATTCGTGGCAACTAGCGGGATTTCAAACTCTTTTGAGAGTGCAACAAGTGTCTGATTCACCTTTTCTTGTTTTTCGTTTCTTTCCTGATATTGCTGCAAAAGCCAGGTCTCTTGCGTGAAACCTTCTGACTGAAGACTCGCATCGCTCATCTTGTGACGTTGAATCTCCAGATAAAAGTCATCCCCAAACACTTTTTGATACCAAGCAATCAGCGCGCGCACGTCTTCTTCTTTGCCATGCAAGATCTCATGAGAAAGGCGGGAAGAAAGGCAGCCGGAAAGGCAAATCAACCCCTCAGAGTACTTCTCAAGAACTTCAAAGTCGACGCGAGGAAAGTAATAAAACCCCTCCAAATAACCGATCGAGCTCAATTTACAAAGGTTTTGATATCCCTGCATATTTTTGGCGAGAATCGTCTGATGAAACGCCGCCCGCTCTCCCCTCTCCTTTTTCTTCTCTAGCCGCGACCTTGGTGCAATGTACAGTTCGCAGCCGACAATGGGCTTAATCCCTGCTGCCTTAGCGGTTTTAAAAAAATCGACCGCTCCAAACATATTGCCGTGGTCAGTGAGAGCAACTGCGGACATCTCAAAGGCTTTTGCCTTTTCTACTATGCCTTGAATGGATGCGGATGCATCTAAAATGGAGTACTGGGAGTGAACATGGAGTGGAATAAACATGCTCTTAAGTATGAAATATCTTGCTGTTTGAAGTCAATGCAGTGTTGATTTTGCTTTAAAATCATTTAGTTTTCTAAGCAAATTTCGCGTCCGTCTTCGCCTCTTCTTGATCGCTTGAAGTGACAGACCAAAGGGGAAGTAAAAGAAGAAGAGAGCAGAGACTTGTCACAATTAGGCCCGTAAAAAATCCATTCCAGCCAAACACATCGATGATCCGTCCTAAAGGATAGCCGGAGATCGAAGCTCCAATATAGGCAAAGAACCCGACAAATCCGGTAGCTGTTGCAGCGGCCTTTTTATGTGAGAGCTCGGCGGCAGCAACGCCAATCAGCATCTGAGGGCCAAAAATAGAGACCCCTAACATAAAAATGCAAAGCGAATCGAGCCATTGGTATCCGGGAGGGATATATTGAAATAAAAGGACGGATAAAACAATTCCAGCTGCAAATAGGGCGTTGACCGGTCCTCTTTTTGCAGAAAAGAAGTAGTCCGACGACCAGCCGGCCGCAAGGCTTCCCACAAATCCCCCGACTTCAAATAAAGAGACACATCCCGTGCCGCTAATTGGCGTGTACCCTTTTTCTTCGATTAAATACATTGCGGTCCAGTCATTCACACCTGTGCGCACAAAATAGACAAAGGCGTATGCGAGCGCAAGAATCCAGATGAATTTATTCTTAAGCACATACTCAAAAAGAATTTCCTTAGTGGTTAGCTCTTTTTCAGACTCCTCTCCCCCCTCATCATCATTGCGATACTGTTCAATCGGAGGAAGACCAAGTGATTGAGGGGTGTCACGCAAACGATTCACTAAGATCAGTCCACCAAAAAGACATAGGACTCCGGGGAC
>SLOH01000064.1 GCA_007132595.1 Waddliaceae bacterium
CTGCCGTCTCTTTCTTCGACGATAAATGGCTTGCCCCATCCATCTGTTTTTAATGCCTTGGGGTCTTGAACAAGAACTGACTCATCGACGATTCTCGTCCAGTTTGCGCTGATGTTCTCGATAAGTTCCGGCTGTTCGGATACTGCGAGGTTGAGAATCGACCTAAGTTTTTCAATTCCTGCTTTGGTTTTAAACTCTTTTCCTTTTTCAAGGGTGCCGCTGTAGTTATAGGCAAGGACGCCTGTGATTGAGGCGATGAGAAACATCACAATGACGATCTCAATCAGTGTGATAAATCTTCTTTGAATGGTGTACATGGGTTTTCTCCTTAAATTGTAAAGCTTGAGACATCGGTGAGGGGGAGTAAGATCGCAAGCATGACAAGCCCGATGATGACCCCCATCACAATTAAAATGATTGGCTGGATGAATGTCAGAAGTCTTGTAATCGACTTTTCTACTTCATCCTCATACATATCGGCGATTTTATTTAGCATTGTCTTAAGTGTCCCCGACTCCTCGCCGATACTGATCATACGCGGAATCAACTTCGGAATCCAAGGGGATTTGGCAAGCTCTTTGCTTAAAGGTCGCCCTGAAACGATGCCCTTTTCCGCTGATTGAATTGTCTCTTCTAGCGCGGCGTTATTCATCACGCCCCGAGCGGTTTGCATCGATTCGATCATTGGAACGCCGCCCTCTTGCAGTGTTCCCATTGTGCGGCAAAACCTTGCCAAGGCGGCTTGAATGGTTAGAATTTTGATCCCCGGGATGCGTAGGATAAATTTTTGGCCCCACGCACGGCCCCTAGGTGTTCTTAGTTGAAGAGATAGAGTGGAGGCTCCGCCGAAAATGAAGAGGAAAAATAGCCACCAATAGCTGCGAAAAAAAGAGCTGATAGAGAGAATGAAGGTCGTGAGCGCGTTAAGCTCGCGCCCTTCAAAGATCGCGGCAATCGATGGGACGACAAATGTTAAAAGGACAATGATCACGATAAAGGCAAAAGTTGCAAGTGTGGCCGGGTAGATCAAGGCGGTTGTCATCTCTTTTTTCAGTTTACTTTGTTTTTTTAAAAGCTCGCTTAAGCGGTTTAACGCCCCGTCTAGGTTCCCGGAGCTTTCACCTGCTTTGATCATCGAGCAGTAGAGATTGTCAAAGGTGCCTGGAAAACTTGCCATTGCCTCGGATAAGGCGGTTCCCGATTGAATTTTTTCGCATAAGCTTTGCAGGACGCGGTGAAAAGGTTCTTCACGGTAATGCTCTTCAAGTGCAACTAATCCTTCGTAGACCGGGATGCCGGCGCCAATCATTTGCTGTAGCTGAACAGTAAAGACAACAAGCTGATCTCCTCGAAGATTCTCTTTGCGGCTTGTCGATTTTTTCTCCTTGATCGACGTGACGATGAGGCTGCGCTCTCGAAGCAGAGTTTTTGCGTGGCTTTCTGTGGCAGCTTCAATGACACCTTTTGTGCTCTTTGCTTTTGAGTTGAATCCCGTGTAGTAATAGAGCGGCATTGTTAATCCTCTTGAATTCCACGAGTGACGCGCAGCACTTCGGACACTGTCGTCATTCCGTCAGCTGCAAGTTTCGCCCCATGCTCGAGGAGGGAGCTCATTTTTGATTCGATCGCCGTTTGGCGCAAAGCCACACTGTCAGGACTTTTGACAATTTGTCGCTTGATCTGATTACCGACCGGCATGAGCTCATAAATCCCTTGACGACCGCGATACCCTGAGTTGAAGCAGGCGCTGCATCCTTTTCCTTTATACAGCTTTTCAACATGTTGCAGTCCAAGATTTTTTAATTCTTCCGCTTCCGGCGTATAGGAAATTTTACAGGTGGGACAGATGCGGCGGACAAGTCTTTGAGACATGACTCCAACGATTGTAGAGGAAAGAAGGTAGGGTTCGATGCCCATGTCGACAAGTCTTGTGATAGCCGAGGGGGCATCGTTGGTGTGCAGTGTGCTAAGAACCAAATGACCTGTCAAAGATGCTTGAATGGCAATTTCAGCGGTCTCGACATCACGGATTTCACCGATCATAATCACATCGGGATCTTGCCGCAAGATGTGGCGAAGGCCTCTGGAAAAATCGAGCTTGATTTTTGGTCTGACACCGATCTGTGCAATATTTTTCAGGTTGTACTCGACCGGATCTTCGATCGTCATAATGTTGGTATCTTCTTTCGCAAGTTTTGAGATACAGCTGTAAAGAGTTGTCGTTTTTCCGCTTCCTGTCGGACCGGTGACGAGGATAATTCCCTCAGGCAGTGAGATGAGGCGCATGAGCTCTCTTTGGATTTTTTCCGGCATGCCGACTTTTTCAAGGTCGAGAAGAAGCGTGCCTTTGTCTAAAATTCGCAGGACAATGCGCTCTCCGTGGACGATCGGGACGGTGCTGACTCGAAAATCAATTTCGCGACTCCCCATGCGGAGTTTGATGCGTCCGTCTTGGGGAAGTCGATGTTCGGCAATGTCCATTTTTGCCATCACTTTGATGCGTGAGAGGAGCTCTGCTTGAAATTCCTGATCGGGAGTGTGTCTCTTCTGCAAAACGCCATCGATGCGATAGCGGATACGAAGACCGCCTTCAGTGGGTTCGAAGTGGATGTCGGAGGCGCCTTGCTGAATCGCTTCGCGTAAAATTAAATTCAGAATTTTGATAATCGGAGAACGCTCTTTTGAGAGATCGAGAAGATCGTAGATCGGCACTTCACCCTCTTCCGCTTCCTGTTTTTTTGACGCCTCAATTAGCTGGGAGGCTGTCGTATTTTCTCGATCGTAACAGGTGCTAATCGCAAGTAAGAGCGCATCTTTAGGGGTGTAGATCGTTTCAATTTCACATTCGAGCATATGTTTGAGATCCTCAATCGGCTCTAAGTGGATCGGATCGGAAACAGCCACCAGGCATTGATCGTTTTTCATTTCGATCGGGAGCACAAGATGTTTTTTTACAAACGCGTAAGGGACTTTTGAAACGAGTTCATCGGAAGGCGCCTTCTCGCTTAAGTCGTTTAAAACCTTCATTCCCAAAGATACAGCCAACTTGCGTTTGGCATCTTCTCCGCCAAGCATATCTTGATGAGGGAGATAGGTTTTACCTTCCGTCATATTCTCCTGCTGGGCAGTAATAGCCCGGTTGTTCATGCCCTAAGAGGACGGTCATCCATTGTCGAAAGAGTCTGTTTCTTTCTCTCTGCTGCGCTTCGTTCAAACGACAAAGGAAAGCCGGGATGTCCCCCGGGCGTTTACAAAGTTCTTGGCTTCGAATCTGACGAAAATCCTCTTTTGGATCTGAAATGATTTTTGGGGTAATAAAAATAAACATCTCAGTTGAACTATCTTGAAGAGAATTTAGACTAAAGAGCTTTCCGATCCCCGGGATCTCCCCTAAAAATGGGATCGTTTTTTTCGCGTCACGTGTATCTTTGCGACGCAATCCACCTAAAATGACTGTTTGGCCATCGGGGATGCGCACCTCATTGACAATGTTGCGACGATTGACATCCGGACGGTTTGCCGTTCCACCGGGAATGAATGTATCGAAGGTAATATCTGTTTGCAGCGTAATATAGTCGGTCGGATCGTCAAAAAGATTCAGTTCGTCGTGCATATGAACACTTGGCGTGACGACAATTGTAATTCCGTACTGAGCGCGTGTGAAAGAATCCTTCAGAGCAACTCCTCCGCCATCTGTCGGAACTTCAAAAATCCCGGTACTGATAGAAATTTCATCCTTGATTGCGATCGTTGCCGGCGTTTGATTGACGGTGACGACCGATGGGCTCGAATTTAAATGGATATCATCTTGTGTCATCATGAACTTGTAGAGCCAGTCAAAGGCAGGGAAACAACCGGATTGCATCCTAGAAAAAACAAGTTGCAAGACACCTGAGTTTTCGGGCATTGCATCTTTTTTGGTTCCGATATCATTCCAGCAAACAGTGGAGTTGTTTGTCTGTGACGCCTGGTCGCCGATTTTGAGTAAATTTAAACCGTAATCGGTGTTGCGCTTCATTCTCTTTTCAAAAAGAAGAACCTCGATTTGCACCATTTTCTTTGGAACATCAAGTTGGCAGATCATTTCCTGGAGCTGAGGAAGAA
>SLOH01000006.1 GCA_007132595.1 Waddliaceae bacterium
CTTTCTCTGTCAGCACATGTCCGGTTTGTAATAAATGGCCAATGGCAACAACATCTTGCGCTTTGACAGTCCAGACAACGTCTTTCTCTCCCTCAATCGGGGCGATTTCTTGGATATGAAGAGAGAAATGAGAAACCGGGTGAGGCCCTTCGGCTGTATGCCTTTCGACATCTTGCGCCTGGGTCAGCGCGCGGCTCGTTGCATCCTTATGATGGACCAAATGCACCTTGCCGTCTGTCAATTTAGAAAGAGCGGTCAGACCTGTTTGAAATTCAGATTCATATCCTTGAATTTGAAGCTCGACCGGCGGTGCGAAAGGAGCCGATTCAAGTCCTTTGACAAAGATGCATCTAGGCAATTTTTCAGGGGTCGCGAGTCGATTAAACGGGCGTTTGCGGATCCGAAAAAATATGCCTCCGTCGAGAAACTTTTGCAAAATTTGCTCACGGGTAGCAGAGGCAACGTCCAAAGCTCCAAGGTCGTGATACTCCTCTTCCTCATCTACTTCGATCACAAAATCAAGAAGACGTCTTTTCAAACCGCGCCTCACCTCAATGATCCGGCCGGATGCGGGTGAGGGCAAGAGCCTCCCTTCAAGCGCTTTATCCTGAACAATCGGTTGCCCGATTTTCACATCACTCCCTTTCTTTGCGTGCAGCTTGAAGCGCAGCTCATCAAATGGGTCGAGATTGAGAGAGATATGTTTGGATTTACGCGGTTTGGACTCCCCTCCAGGGGTAAGTGATTGAACCTCCCCCGAGGGCTTTCCTGAAATTGGAATGTCCAAACCACGCGTTGTCTTAATATGAGTCATGCAATCGAAAAGTAAAATTTACGCCAATGTATTACACATCGCTTTTTGTGGTCAATACTCCGCGTATTAAGGCGGTTAATAATGTTCCGATGACAACCCCAGGAGCTTGTACGAGCAAAACGAGTACAACTGCGCCAAGAACAATTGATTTCTCTGTTCCTTGGACGTCGATAAATTCTTGAAATCCTTTCACAAGGGTATAAATCTCAACATAGTAATACCATCCGGTGATAAGCCCGACTAATAATCCACCAAAGAAGGGGTGAAAAAAGGACCAGATAATACCAATCACGAGAATAATATAAGCGATGGTATCTAAAACATGCGATTGAGCGTAATTGACAATTGTATCAACATTTTCGTTTTTTTTCAGTTTCTCAAATGTGTCTTCAATTGTTTTACCCGCTCCCTCTTCTTTCTTACTGCTTTCTTTGGGCTCTTTTTTACTGCTTTCTTTGGGATCTTTTATGTTAGGATCTTCCGGTGATTTTGGATTTTCAGATGACATAATGATTCCTCCAATTTACCCTCTTTATAATCTGCTAACATTAACCAAGCAAGATTTTTCTTTACTTGACTAAGTTACCTAGGAAGAGTTAAAATTTTTCGTGTTACTATGTATAATAATAAAAAGAACCAAATTATTTTTCTCAATATTGGACTTGCTGCGCTTAGTCTTTTTTTTCTGGTTTTTGCAGCCGGGTATGCAATTCTCAGAAGCAAAGAGATTCCCTACAGCGAGCATATTCAGACGCAATCGAGTCTACCGAAGACATCATTTGAAAAAAATAAAGACGAGTATGACAAAATAGCGCCCCCATTTCTCTCTCTTGACTTTCGGCCCCTCTCTTTTCGAATCCCCGACCTTCGAAGAAAAATCTTATACTTCGGGACAAATGAAAGACCCGACCGCGACCCGGAAAGTGCGCTTTTACATTTTTCCATCATAGGCACCCAAAGAACAACCTCCACCCCTTCCTCAAAACCGGTTTACCTCAAGTATCAAAATGGGAAGTACATCCTGAGCGAAGATAACACTCCGACCTCGCTTTGGTTTGAAGCAAGCTTAGAGGGTGATCAAGCGCACGTGAGCGTGACAATGCAAGATGAAGAGGGAAATCTGCTCGATCAACCGGAAGAGTTTTCAAAATTCACTTTGCCCAAACAAAATAGAACCCGATCTTCTAACGCAAAGAATTGGGAAATCGGCAAATGGCGTGTCGATGGAACGCTACTTGCTAGGCAACGCGCGCGGTGGTATGGAAAGGATCAATTTTTAGATTTATATGGAGGAGATGATTTTCAGCACCTGCTGGGTAAAGAACGTATTGACTTCGAGGATGAAGAGAACAAGAACTACTCGGTATACCTAGGGGAAAACAACGTGCTCATTTGGAAAGATGGTCGTTGGAAAGAGGTGCAGCCCGGCCCAGGTTCACTTAACTACCCACTGATTCACTTGAAAAAAATAGAGGGACGGCTGATGCGGCTTGAAATCTGGTCTCCCGATGGCGACCACAACCTTCCCTTAAATATGATCAAGGCAGCAGAGCCTTGGAACCCCAAAAACGAAGAAAAATGTTTCCAATTTGCCGGCGCTAGGACGTGTCACCAGTTTCAAGTCAAAGTCGACGGTAAACGCATGGTTCTGCGTCCGGACGACTGGATACTGAAGACAAAAGATGGATGGATCAAACTCGATAGCCTGGAAAAGGTGGACGAATTCATCGAGCGAAAACTGGTAGGTCCCCTCCTTGTCTTTGATGGGCCGGTCGAAACTGATGAGGGAAAAGTTCTAAAAGGGACGCTTTTCAGTCCATCAAGAGCGGACATGGCGACAATAGAAATTAAAGTTCAGCAAAAAATCAGCAGCAGTCCAACCTTAAACGAGGAAGGTGAAGAAGACATCGAACTTTTAATAGAAGAGGAACTTGATAATTATCAATAACATAACTATTATATTCTAATATGAAATACCTATTTTTATCTTTTTTAACTCTCTTGTATCTTCCGCTAGGCGCGCAGTCAATCGCAGAAAAAAGAGCCGCTCTCTCAGGTGCAATCAGCGAGCTGAATGGCGACATGCAGGCTTTCCTTACCCGTATCAATGAAGAGCTCGCAGAGAAAGAGCAGGTGCTAAAGCGCCTATATAGCGAGGCGCATCAATTATGGGAAAGAGGCGCTCCTCAATCCTCTTACCAAAACCTTCTGCAAGAGATCAACGAAACAAAGCAGCACATTAAAATTTTGCAGGAGAGCTGGCGAAAGATGGCAGCTCAAACGGGTAAAAAGGAGCTATATGCGCTTTGGGATCAGCCGGATACTACGATAGAGCAGCTCGTGATTGACTACGGCTCGCTTGACTTTGTCTATCTTGTTCCGCAAGAGATTGGAGAGATTCCAATCAATGTCAGCTCATCGATTCCCATCCCTAAGAGTGTTTGGGGGCAGATGGTCGAACAGATTTTACTTGAAAAAGGGGTCGGGATTCAGACAGTCAATCCATTTCTTCGCAAACTGTATTTTTTAAAAGAAGACTTTTCCGATCTTAAGCTCATTACAGCTTGCCGAGACGATCTCTCGATCACTCCGGACGACTATCGAATCAGCTTCATCCTTACGCCGGATCCGGCGGATGTGCGCCGCACGTTTTTCTTTCTCGAGAAATTTGTCAATCCGAGCAGCACATCGATTCAAATTGTCGGTCGTCAGATTCTCATCGTCGGAAGTAATGCAGCTGTTAAGGAAACACTTAAGATTTATGACTTCATCGATGCCAATCGAGGGAGCCTGGAATACCGGGCGATCCCGATTAGGAAAGTCAATGCAAACGAAATGGCCACCATTTTAGAATCGATTTTCGAGCAGATCACAACTCCTGAGGTTTGGTCGGATGAGGGGGGCTCTAATCGAGGGCCGCGCGGTCCGGCGGAAAATTTTGGCCCTAGAATTATCCCGCTGACAAATATTGCCCAGGCCCTTTTTATTGTGGGGACTCGAGAGGAGATCCAAAAGGCAGAAGAGCTTGTATGCCAAGTGGAAAGTCAGGTCGGAGAGGCGCATGAAAAAATCATCTGGACTTACAAGGTCAGGCACTCGGATTCCGAAGAACTCGCGTCGATTTTGGAGCGCATCTATCTTCTGATGATTCAAAATCATATTGGATACGGGGAGCAAGGGTATGGCAAAGACGGCAGCGACGAGGACTGCAATATCATTAACGCAAATATCCTCAATGATCCGGATAAGATTAAAATAGTCTCAAACCC
>SLOH01000149.1 GCA_007132595.1 Waddliaceae bacterium
ATAATATCCATAAAAACTTAAAGGACATATCCCCCGTCTTTAATCGTGAAGATTACAAGCCTCTTTTTTTCTCGTACAAAGTAACAGAGCCCTCTGAAACGGTCAAAGACTATCTACAAGAAGAAGGGTTGATGTTGACAAGAGGACCGTCGTGGATGAGACTTTAATACAAGACCCAAAAACACGAAAGAACAAAGACAAAAAAGAATCAATGGAACTTTGGCTATAAAAGCGCATGTTGGAGTTAATTCAGAGGACGGACTTGCAACTAAGGGAATTCAAGATTCCCAAAATGCAAACCCGACAATTTTCTGACTTTTTCGATTGTGGTTTGAAAATGATGGAGAGGTTTTTTTGGGATCGACTCCCGGTTGGGCAAAATATAGGCCTCTATTTCCTTGCCGATGAAAATCAACTTAAAAAAATGCGACGGAACGGCAACGTTATTTTCGCCGATCACTTCATAGACGACAATTTTTTTCCCACTCTTGTCTTTTATCGGAACAAAGAGCGGCCCTGAGATCACCATCACCTTTAGATGTTCTAAAGCCAATTTCCGCGTCCGCTCTTCTAAGTCGTTCCAAAGTCCGCTGTTCAATCTCGTGGCTTGAGGTGAGACATTGGAGAGATAGAAACACTCCTTCATTGAGTCACGGCAACACTTATGATTCGCCGCCGCTGACAAGTGCCCCCTGCTGTACCCTGAGTTTTTATAGTCATCATCGGATGAGCTGACCCATTTAGGAAGGTCCGGATCACTTCGAAATCTCATATTTTTTCTTGATGCAAAGCCTTCAAATGCCTCTTTTCTCAAAATTTCAATCACAAAAGCCGGCTGTTTCAATCGACAATCATAAATCAGAGAAAAACGGGAACGAGAAAGAAAGAAGAAGGGTTTTGGTACCGAACAGAAGCTTCTTGAGACAGTGCTCATCTTGACAGAAACCTGTTTAAACAGCTAAACTCTTTAATACAAAATTGAAAGGAGAAAGGCAATGATTAATATAAAACCTTTAGGAAACAGAGTCGTGATTAGACGCTCTAAAGCCTTAAGCCAGAAAGGAAAGATTCTAATTCCCGATAGCGCGCAAGAAAAACCAAAAGAGGGAGAAGTCATTGCCGTTGGCGGAGGAAAAGTCGATGAACAAGGGAAAACAATCCCGCTTCATGTCAATATCGGCGACCGCGTATTATTTGCTCCTTATTCAGGAACAGAGATTGAGCAAGACAGCTCAGAAGATGAAGAACTTTTGATTCTCTCCGAAGATGACATACTTGGAATTTTAAATTAGGGAGAAAAAAATGACAAAGCTGATAAAATTTCACGAAGATGGACTGAAGTCCATTCTAAAGGGCGCTCGCACACTTTCTAAAGCTGTTAAAGTGACACTGGGACCTAAAGGTCGAAACGTTTTTATTAACAAAAGTTTTGGTGCCCCCATCTCGACAAAAGACGGCGTGACCGTTGCAAAAGAAATCACTCTAAAGGACACCTTTGAGAATGTCGGCGCCAAACTCATCAAGGAAGTCGCCTCTAAAACATCTGATGTCTCAGGAGATGGAACCACAACAGCGACCGTGCTTGCCGAAGCAATCTACTCTGAAGGCCTCAAAAACGTCATTGCAGGCGTCAACCCGATGACCATCAAACACGGAATCGACAAAGCCGTGCAAGCCGTTGGCAAAGCCTTGGACAAACAAGCGATCCAAATCAAAACCGATGAAGAAATCGAACAAATTGCCACCATTTCAGCCAATAACGACCCCGAAATTGGAAAAATGATCGCCCGCGCCATGCAAAAAGTCGGCAAAGACGGCGTCATTACTGTAGGTGAGAGCCGCGGGATTGAGACCACCGTCGACATCGTCGAAGGGATGCGCTTTGATAAAGGATATCTTTCTCCTTACTTTGTCACCAATCCCGAGACAATGTCTGTTGAACTTGAGAACCCCTCCATCTTGATCGTGCAGAAAAAACTGACATCAGTGAAGGAAATCGCCCCCATCTTAGAAAAAATCATGGAGCAAGGGTCAAAACCCCTCCTCCTTATCGCAGAAGATATTGAAAGCGATGCACTTGCAACACTTGTTATCAACAAACTCAAAGGTGGATTCCAGCTTTGCGCTGTGAAAGCCCCCGGATTTGGAGACAAAAGAAAAGCCCTCCTCGAAGACCTTGCCACCCTAACCGGCGGCACCGTTGTTTCTGAGGAAGTCGGGATCAAAATCGAAGAAGCCGGCCTTGAGGTGCTCGGTTCTGCCAAGACAGTCAAAATCACCAAAGAAGAGACCACTCTAGTCGATGGTAAGGGAGACCCTAAGAACGTCAAAAAGCGAGCGGACCAGTTAAAAACCCAGCTTGCCAACCCCGCCACTTCAGACTACGAACGTGAGTCACTTGAAAAGCGTCTTGCTCACCTTTCCGGCGGCGTTGGAGTCATTAACGTCGGCGCCGCGACCGAAACCGAGCTAAATGAGAAAAAGGCCCGTGTGGACGACGCACTGCACGCCACAAGAGCCGCTGTCGCTCAAGGGATCGTTCCCGGAGGCGGAGTTGCGCTGATCAGGGCTCGAGATGCGATTGATACATTAAATCTCACAGGAGATGAGGCCATCGGCGCTGAGATCATCAAAAAAGCGTGCCTAGAACCGGCAATTGCCATCGCAAATAACTGCGGTCGTCAAGGCAATCTCATCGCAGAGAAAATCGCCGAAGAGAAAGGACACATCGGCTACCACGGCCTTAAAAACGAGATGACAGATCTTGTGAAAGCCGGCGTGATTGACCCCGTTCTCGTCACCAAAACAGCGATCATCAACGCGGCGTCCATTGCCTCTACGCTCTTGACTACAGCTGCCGTCATGACTGAAAAGCCTCAGCCAAAATCCAAAATGCCTGACATGGGCGGTGGAATGGGTGGTATGCCCGGTATGGGCGGAATGCCCGGTATGGGTGGCATGGGTGGAATGCCCGGTATGGGCGGAATGGGAGGCTTCTAACTCCCGTCAATCGCCTGGAGGGGTGAATGCGCCCCTCCAAATCCAACCCCACCCAAATTTCAAATCAACTAGACATTTTTAATTTTTTATCCAATCAGACTGTTGGATTCTGCTTAAGGGAAATGAGTATAGGCGTCTACCGACTTTTCCATTTTCTGGATTAAGCAAATATCCGGAAACATGAATATTGTATTTATGCTTGCGTACCAAAGAGATTCTCTTGATATTCAATACTTCACCGTTATCAAGCGCGCAAAAACCATCCTTCTTCAGCTGAAAGAGAGGCTTTGCGTTCTTGCCCGGAATTTTTCCCTTATTCTTCCATCCATTGAGTATTTGGATGTCATTTGGATGATCATCAAACTTATACACATAATTATTAACAGGGAGATAACCTTTCATTTTTAACCTCAAATTAAACAATAATATTAATAACTATAACAAAAAATAAAATAAAGATCACATAAATTAATGTATAAATTGAAAACAACAAACAAACGTCTGAAAAACTTGATTACAGAAAGTAACAACTGGAGAATTCTGCCTTTAATTTGAAGGGATTTTTTAAATCAAAAGTTTGGATGCTAACTATATTAAAAGGCGCTAACTGTAAAGTAGCCACGGTGATCAGATGATTCCAAATCAGAAGCTAAAATGAAAGGGTTAAATCGCGAATGAGCCGCCCCCTAATTATCGACTACTTTGAGGTTGTCAGCACATTTTTCCAAATGATCTCGTTAAACAGCCTTCTTGTCTTGATGGCTTCATTTCTAATGCGCTTATGTTCTAGGGCTTGCATTAACTTTTCAAACAAGGCAAGTTTTTTTCTAACCCTCTTCTGGCCTCGCCTATCCTCTTCGATTTTCTTCTCTTCCTCTTTTCGAACTGCTGCACGCTCTTTTTCAACGTGATCTACTCTTCCTGAGTCGTCCTTATCGGATTTATCGGTCTTCGGGCGTTTTTCGAAGTCACTTAGCTTGACAAGCCTCTGTTCCTCGCCAGTCTCTTCTTTACTTTTGGCCTCTTCCTGCATTTTGAGGAACTCATCCATCGTAATGGTTCTAGAAGCTAAG
>SLOH01000098.1 GCA_007132595.1 Waddliaceae bacterium
ATTTAATCTATTATACTTATAGAGACATGGAACTTTTTGAGAAACTTAAATATCCGATCAACGGGCTGCTTTTTTATTTTGGCTGGTTCGCAGTTGTGCTTTACGCTGCAACAGATCATCCTGTGATTGCACTTGGGTTCTCTCTTTTTGTGATCGCCTTTCACTTTGTGTGGTGTAGCGACAAACGCCTTGAGCTGATCCAAGTCTTTTCCGTTGTCGGCATTGGGTTTATCGTTGAAACCATCTTAATTCAAGAAGGGTACTTAGTGTATAAAGCGCGGATGATTTGGAGCCCGTTTCCCCCGCTTTGGATACTCGGGATTTATGGGATTTTATCCACAACAATGAATTATTCACTGACTTGGGTCAAAAAATACCCGGCTGTTGCAGCTGTTTGCGGGGCTATTGGCGGCGCGCTTTCCTACCGAGCCGGTCTTTTTATGGGAGCTGTTGTATTTCCAAAGGGAGAGTTCAAAACGCTTCTGGTTTTAGGAGCTGTCTGGTTCTTTCTCTTCCCGTTCATTTGCTGGGTCTCCAGCAAGCCGAAGAGACTGTAGAGTCTTTAAACTTTTCAAGTCGAGCTGCTCGCAGCAAGTACAACTCCGGCATTGTTCTTCATGATCTGATATATTTTTCAAATCGTCTTCAAGGGTGTGGGTAAGAGGAGCGTTGCAATTGAAGCATCGCGAAAAAGGTTTATGCCGCCAGTCAATCGAGACTTTGTTTGCAAGTTCGTGCGCGCAAACCTTTTGGTCACTGGATGAGAGGTAGAGTAAGGAGCGCTCTTTTGGGTCTATTTCCAGAAAGTGTCGGTCGCATGTGATCAGTAGGCGTTTCTCTTTTTTTGCCTGTTTGAAAAGCTGCTCCTTGCTGGCACCTAGGGTCGCCACTTCCGTATCGTAACCGGCCGCTCTTAGCCACCCGGCTAATTTCTTAAGCATTTCGTCACAAAGAAACTTTAGGGCAGCTCGCCTCTTGCGTCTATTCTTCTGCTTTCGAATTTTATTTTCGACTGTCGTGTCTGGGTCTAGTTTTTCACAAAGCGCGCGGCGCGCGAGAAGTCGATTAAGCTCTCTTGAGCGGCTCTTGCCGTACTTAATGACTGTTTTTGACGGTAGATGGCGGAGGACAACACAATTTTTGGTTTTTTGTCTTTTTTGCCCACCGCTTCCGGATCCTAAAACAAATGACTCTTCTAAATCACGTTCACTCACCCCCAAACGAGTCATCCAATCAGCAATTGCTTGCCTCTTTTCGGGTCTCACTTTGTCTTTTTAGGTGGAAGTTTGCGGGCACGCCGCATCGGAGTTTTACTTTCTTTCTCTGTCTTCTTTTTGGCTGGCATGATGCGCTTTTTAGTCGGCGCTTTCTTCTTTGCCGGAGCTGCTTTTTTAGTCGGCGTTTTCTTAGCCGGCGTTTTTTTTGCAGGCGCTTTTTTAGCAGGTGCTTTTTTTACGGCTGCTTTTGTCGGTTTCGGCTCTGCTTTTTCCTTGGGCTTTTCCCTTGGTATAATTCTTTTTTTGGGAGCTTTCGGCAACTCTTCTGCAGTTTCGGCCGCAACCTCTTTTGCCTCACTTTCGTGCCATTTTTCTGTTAACTGGCGCAAGGCTGCGAGTTTTTCTGTAATTTGATTTAAGTCTCTGCTGTCATCATTAGCACTCTCTCGCATATGAGCCACAAGATCTTGCCTTGTCTCATATTTTGAAGAAAAGGTTACTTCCGTCGCATTTTTGATTTCAGGAATATAAAGAAACGGCCGAACAGCCGACGGAACTTGCGTGTAAATATCGGATGTCATTTGCGGCTCCATCTCGGATTTAGCCACCTGTTTCGGAGGGCGCCCGCGCTTGGGTTTCGGGTTTAGCGCTTCATTTGAGTAATAAGACTGCGCCTTTGCAACCATTGTCTTTCTCGCCGCTTGCACATCTTTTCCCACCTTTGATGAAAATAAATTCTCTTTGACAAGTTCCATCGTGTGAAGAGGGATGTCTAAATCTTCTTCAAATACAAAGTGAAAATTATTTTTCCGCAGCCATTCAATAATTCGAATCCGTGATCGTTCTTGATAAAACTGTTGCCATTTCTCTAATTCGGAAATATGGTCGTGGATAAACTCAATAAAATTCTCTCTTGCTTCTTTAGATTGGATAATATCAAGCAGCTTTTCCTTAATATCAATATCGAAGACTTTCTCATTTACAAAGCCCTCCATGATTTTTTTGGTCTCGTAATAGGAAAGCTTAGGGATCAGACAGTAACGTTCCGCGTGACTACCTAGCTCCGCTTCTAAATCATCAAGCTGCTCTTGAGTTTTGTCAAGATCGACAAGAATCAAAAACCCCTCGACTCGATCAAGATAAAAGTCGCGCTCTTCATCGGATTTAGCGAATGCATCCATCAAACGATTCGCCCGTAAGATTAAAGGATTTTGCGCTGTCGGCTGATCTGTATTCGTCTTCTTCTTTGCCATGGATTCCCTTAAAAAACCTTAATTTTAAACAATCTACGTCCTTTAGTCAATTCTAAACTCAAGTAGACCCATACTGCCCGGACAATTGGAGAGATGCGTGATTATCAGTCTCATGTTTTTCAAATCCCTGAATTTGACCTGAAAAGACTCGTCTAGCAGCTCCCTTCATAATGATTTGATCTCCTGAAAAAGAGATTTCAATCCGCTCTTCTGACTTTGAGATCATTGTCATTGGTCCATTTACATTAAAGTGACGCCTTGCAACAAAGGCAGCTGCGCATGCACCGGTTCCGCATGCAAGTGTCTCAGCCTCCACTCCCCTTTCATATGTACGAAACAAAAACCCCTCGGGACTACGGGATACAATCGTCACATTGGCACCACGCGGTGCAAATCTAGTATGATTCCGAATCTTTTCACCGTGAATCTCAAGTGGAAAGGTGGGCGCATGATCGGCGATAATCACAGCATGCGGGACTCCGGTATTGACATAGTCGATTGTCAGCCCATCTAGTGCGATCCCAAATTCCACTTGGTTCGGGGCCCCCATATTTACAGAGACCAAACCATCTTCAATCACAATCGGGTAAGGCCCAGCTAGCGTTTCTATCATCAACTCCCGACGCTCTTCCTTCAAATGAGAAAGAAAAAGTCCAAGACAGCGAATCCCGTTTCCACACATCTCAGCCTCCGATCCGTCGGCATTAAAAATCGACATCCGATAGTCATACTGATCAGATTTTTTTAAACAAATGACTCCATCAGCTCCGATCCCATTTTGTCGGTGACAGAGCTTGGATACGTCCAGACGAGGAATTTCCTTTCGCGCATCAAAAAGAATAAAGTCATTCCCGCAACCGACATACTTATGGAAATTCATGACACTTTATCAAAGCTATCGACAATTTGATCTATCAGACCATATTTTTTTGCCTCTTCTGCTGTCATCCAGGTGTCGCGATCAATCGCGAGCTTAATTGTTTCGTAATCTTTTCCTGTATGCTCAACGTAAATATTAATTAATTTATCGCGAGTCTTTAAGATTTCTTTTGCCTGTATATCAAGGTCCGTTGCTTGTCCCTGAATGACACCGGAAATCATCGGCTGGTGAATCATGATCCTTGCGTTAGCGGTAGCAAAGCGTTTTTTCGGGGCTGCACATAAACTAAGTACAGATCCCATTGACGCTGCAAGACCTGTCACAAGCGTGTATACGGGGGAACTTATGAGTTTCGCCTGATCCCATATCGCAAATCCATCATCGACCGATCCGCCAGGTGAGTTAATGACCAGTGTGATCGGCTTTCCCGGATCTTGAAACTCAAGATACCACAACTTGCGAATCACTTCTTTTGCTAAACTATTGTCCACAGGTGCAGAAATAAAAATTCTGCGCGCCCTCATTAAGGCATCATCAATGTTATCTTCAACTTTATACTGAATTTCTTCCGGTTTTTTCGACATCTTTCTTAACCCCTTTTCTTATGCATTATCACTAAGTATTTTCTAACTTTCAATCTCAATTTCTGAGTAAAGAGGAAAACGTGAAATCAGGCGACTCACTTGCTCTTTCA
>SLOH01000119.1 GCA_007132595.1 Waddliaceae bacterium
AATCCCATCAAAGGGATCATTAGTTTCGCCTTCAAAAAAACTTTGAGTTGGAACTCCACCCGTCCGAGCATGAACAGAAACAATTGCCGGTATCGCCTTTTTCGCGACTTCAACAAAACTATCAGGCCGATCAGCGCTGACGGAAGAAAAAAGTAAAAGAAATACTCCAAATAAATACTTTTTCATTTTCATCCTCATATTGCATTTATTCAACCAGCTCTCACAGAGCTGTGTGAGAGCGATCTTAATTATACTGAGAACGCTATTTATGGCAAAGATTTGGTAGGAGTCCTAGTTGCAATCTAATTCACCCTTCTTTATCAAGTCTTAACTAACATAGTTTATAATTAAAAACAAAAATATAAAAAAAGGATTGTTAAATGAGTGCAGTTACTTCAACCTCTTCTGAACCTCAAGGACTATGCGCTAGATTTGCTAGTCACGCGGTAAATTGTGTTAAGTCTGTTGGGAGTATAGCTAATGCCAGAGTATTGTCCCCCGCCTCTTCTTTGGGTGTCGGTGCCATCACACGTCTAATCTTCAAGTACAGCTTTAACCCCTTTAACCAACTTACTGAGAGTGAGATTAGAGAAAATACAGAAGTGGGCCTAAAAAATTTAGTAAAAAACTATAAATTCACTCAATTTGATATTGAAAAAGTTTTAAATTCTAACTGTTATTATGATGAAGTTACGAATCAAATTAATTTAAATTTTTTATCTGTTCCGTCTCAACAAGTAACACCTTTAATGATGAAAACAATTATTTTACTTGACCGCGGTGTAGTACGCCCTATTTTTGAAGAGCTCATTTTCCGATTTGGTTTAAACCTCGGGATTTGTGACCTTATCGAAGAAAAATGTCCCGAATGGAAACCCGCGCTCAATTCCACTCTTGGTAAAGTTGCACGAATCGTGCTTAACTCAGCTTTGTTCTCAGCGGTTCATAGTCTGAATGGTGGTCAATTTTCTGACTCATTTATTCAAGGTCAAATCGTAGATGCATTGGTAACAGGTATTGTAACTGGTGTTCTTCACGAATCGAAAGCAGGCCTTATAGGTTCAATTGGTGCTCATATGGCTGGCAATATTGTTTCACTCGATATTTGGAAATGCTAATATCCAATGCTAGTAAGAACAGAATGTTATAGAACAAGTGAAGCTTTTTAATATAACAATTTGGTAGGAGTGCTAATTTAAACTCCGGTGGTTCAATTATTCAGATGGAAGCGTTGCCTAAGTTTTTGATCGCATCCATGATGATCTCTTTTCCCTTTTCAATACGATCAAGTCCAAAGTGTTCGTTGGGAGCGTGGATACAGTCATCAATGAGTCCGAGTCCCACTAAAACAATCTCTGCCTCGCTCGCTTTTTGCAGCTCGTATGCAATCGGAATGGAAGCACCTTCATAAATAAATGCGCAAGGTTTGTCGAACACTTTTTCATACGCCGATGCAAACGCTTGGACAACTTGAGACTCGGTGCTGGTGCGGACAGCAGCCCCACAGCCTTGATGTGCAGTGGCTTTGACTTTCACTCCATCTTTGCTTTGTGACTCAAAAAACCGACACACTTTCTCAAGAATGTCAGCCGGGTCTTGACCCGGAACTAAGCGACAAGAGACCTTAGCACTTGCCCGAGCCGGAATAACCGTTTTAATTCCATCCCCGGAGTAACCGCCGGTCACACCGTTAATTTCCAAAGTGGGCCTCAGCCAAGATCTCTCAAGCGGGGAGTAATCACTCTCGCCCCCCGTAGCAGTCGTACCAACAAGGGCTTCATACTCTTTTAAATCAAAATCATAACTAATCCGGGCGCTATCCTTTTCAGATAGTGGTATCAAGCCATCGTAAAAGCCCGGAACCAAAATTCTTCCTTTTTCATCTTTTGCGCTCGCGAGCAACTCAACAAGAATTTGAATCGGATTATTCACAATGCCACCATGCGTGCCTGAGTGGAGGTCTCTTTTTGCACATTCAACCTCAAGATCCAAAGAGGCAACTCCGCGAGTCCCAAGAGTAATGGCCGGCGTATCTTTTGACGGCATACCCAAATCGACGATTGCCAAGTAATCGGCACTTAACTCCTCTTTTTTCTTTGGCAATAGCTCATGAAGTGCAAAGCTCCCAATCTCCTCTTCGCCGTCGATAATCAACTTGATATTAACCGGAAGAGCGCCTTCCTCAAGTAACTGTTTAAGCGCTTGCAATACATACCAACACTGCCCCTTATTGTCTTGAGCGCCTCTTGCATAAACCTCACCATTTTCAATTCGCGGCTCAAAAGGAGGGGAGTCCCAAAGATCTAACGGATCTGCCGGCTGTACATCATAATGCGTGTAAAGGAGTAGCGTAGGTTTATCTTCACCTGCACGTAAGTCCGACGCAAAGATAGTCGCGCGTCCTTCTTCATTCCAAAGCTCTGTTTGAAGTCCAATCTCATCAAGAAAGCTCTTTAGCCAGTGGCAACAGTCACTCATGTCTTTGGCGTGCTCGGGGTTTGCGCTAATGCTTGGGAAGCTGAGGAACTTGAGGTAGTCGTCAGTGCTTTTCATAAATCTCCAGATATTGATTTGGGCCGCATGAAATGATAAAATTTGAGGAGAGTCGCACGATTTTCTCAATTTCTTGCGGGGATAATAAAGTTTCTCGGACAAGATAGTCGATCAGCGTTTTCAACGGGTACTTAAGTTTCGGTGCGTAAAAATACGTCTTTACTATTTTCATAACAGCGTGAAATTTTTTTTCCGCTTCACGATCAACGCAAAAAAGATCGTCTTCTAACGTGATTAACACATGCTCCCACAAACCAAATTGCCTATGGAGTTTCTCTAAAATTTGATCTAGGTCCTTCTCTTGCGTGAGGTTGCGCATGTAGTTTGTCAGTTCATATCTCTTCACAAACCCTCCTCTTGATTTAATCCAGGGAGAAAAGAAAATGTGGCACGCCTTTTTTAGACCTGCAAAATATTTCTCTTTCTCAATGTTATCAATAGCAGTGAGGGAGTCTGAGGAAATATTTAACCATGTGCGAAGCTGTATGCCATATCCGGCAATAAAAGGGATCGCCTCCATGTAACGGTCGATTGCCGTTTTCAGTTGCAGACGCTCTGTTTCGGCAAAAGTGTGAAGTTTTTCAATCGCATCGGCTATTAAAAAAAGCTCTCTTTCCTCTAACAACTGAATAAATGAAGAGGGGAGGCGTAATTGTTTGACAGGGGCAAAAAGCGGGTGGTCTTTATTCCAACAATCGATATCGAGTTGCTTGGGGATTGGGTTTAAGAACAGAGGCTTTTTGGGTTGCTTTTTTTCTGCGGATTTTACCGGACGAACAGTCTTAATATCCACAGTCTCAAGAGAGTATATCTTCTCTAGGCCGTGAGTATAAGCAAATTTTTTTGTCTCTTCAAAAGTACGCATACCGAAACGATGCCTTACTGCAGAATTTTTCGTAAAGACTCTTTACTATCTGCGAGCGGAATTAATCGAAATGCAAAATTTTCGCAAAGAGCATCCAGGTGTGAATACTTCATTTTAGGTGAAGAGTCGTCATCTAATAAAACATTCATCGCTTGTGCTGAATCACAGATAGAAAGCAAGCGCGGATGATCATCGATAATCGGTTTGGTCGCAGTTACAATCGGTCCAAGCAGTTCGGCAAGCGTCAAAATGTGGTCCCATAAATTCTTTCTTAAGCGGAGATTTTCGGTTAAATCTGCTTCGTCATTGAGCTTTTCCAATACCTCTTTCAAATATGGAGACTCAATTTCTCTGTGCCACTTTTCACTGAGTCCCTCAAGCGTAAAACATTCAACCCCATGATCCTCAATCTCTTGAAACTCTATTAATTTGGCATTGAAAAGTTCAAAAAGAGTATACCAGCATGGCGCGTCATTAAACTTGACCAGCAGGTCAATCGTCCTAGCGTGACTTGCAATTTGTGGGAGAATGGGTGAGGAGAGGTGCAAGTATCGATGCTGATCTAGAAAGGTAGTCAACCCCGACAGAGCCTCTTCACTTTTTTC
>SLOH01000068.1 GCA_007132595.1 Waddliaceae bacterium
ACGATAGATCCGCTGAGTGGGGTGAAGTTGAGACTCAGTTGCGCAATCTCCAGGCGGATCCGGGGGTTGATACGGCTGAGGAGCAAGGGGAGCTGCTTCATCTAAGGGTTAAAGAGATGGAGGCGCACTTACAATTTTTGATCGCTAAAAGCGCTTATCAACTCGCAAGCCTTGTCCTAGATCCTGGGTTGGTTGACCCTATGGAACTGCGGGATCTGACAAGAAAAAACCGTGAGACCTTAACCTTAATTTCTAATGAGATTGAGATTTTAGACGACCAGGTCAAAAGGTTTGAGAGAGGGTTGGTCGAAACGCTTCGATTAAATTCCGATATAGATGATGAAGAAAAGCAGAGAATCGAAGAGACACTTCAAATTGCAAGAGAGGATTTAATTGTCCTGAGCTCAAATTTTAGTCTTGTCCAACAGACAAACGATGTCATCGCACTGATTAAAACGATTAATGCGAGAAGTCTTGAAGGAATCACCGGATGGCTAATCTTTTTCTGGAACCAACTAATCACCGGCTTTGAAAATTTCAGGAGTTGGCTTGAATCGCCCGCCTTTCATGTAGGGGAGATACCGGTTACTTTTGTAAATATTTTTCAATTTTTTGCAACGCTTATCCTGACATTTTGGGTTGCCAAAGTGATACGCCGAGGAATTAGAAGTTACATTAAAAGTAGAAAAAAAATTGACGAAGCGGTTGCCTACCGGTTTACTCTACTACTGTATTACTTTATTATCGCCGTTGGAATCATCATCGCGCTGACAATGCTTGGGATTGACACTCCCAATATCTTTATCATGTTAAGTGCTTTGGGCGTTGGTATTGGTTTTGGACTTCAAAATATTTTTAAGAATTTTATTTCCGGCATTATTATTTTGTTTCAAAGTCAACTACGCGTTGGGGATTTTGTCGAACTTGAATCTGGTGTCCGTGGGGAGATTAGGGAAATATGTGTCCTTAGTACCGTTGTACGGACAAATGATGGTTCAGATGTTCTTGCGCCGAATTCTGAAATGATCAATTCACGATTGACCAATTGGACCTATCGAAGTAACTATCGAAGGCTTCGAGTGCCATTTTCTGTTTCTTACCACTCCGATTTGGATCTTGTAGTAAAAGTTGTCTCCGAAGCTGCAAAAGAGGTGCCTTCTACATTTCAGCGTCCAGGGGTGCCGGATCCTCAAGTCAGAATCACGGGATTCGCTGAAAGTGGCGTAGAATTTGAACTTGTTGTGTGGGTGGATGGGTTTCCGGCCAGACACGTCAGGCGCACGAAGTCAAAGTATTTCTGGGAGATCATTCGCGTTCTTAGAGAATCCGGGATTTCTATCCCATTCCCTCAAAGAGAGGTCCGCATTCTAAATGAAGAAAAGGATTGATAAAATTCCTTAGTTCAAGTAGTTTCTACACTCACGTAAAAAAAGATGTTAAATGCCTAAAAAAATAGTAACAGAGACTGTAGAGTATCAGGTGAACGGAAAAAGTTATTCCGGATTTCTGGCGTATGACTCCGCATCCGATCGTAAAATGCCCGGGATTCTTATTGCACCTGCTTGGAAGGGGCAAGACGATTTTTCTCGTGAAAAAGCCAAGGAACTTGCGGAAATGGGCTATGCGGGATTTGCAATAGATGTCTATGGAGATGCAAAACAAGTATCCACAAATGATGAAGCCCTCTCTTTAATGCGCCCTCTTTTTTTCGATCGTCAGGAACTGCTTGCTCGTGCGCAGGGCGGATTTCACACACTGTCTAAACATGATGCTGTAGATCAAGGGCGCCTCGCGGTCATTGGGTATTGCTTTGGTGGTTTGACTGCTCTTGAACTCTTTCGTTCAGGGATTGATGTGAAAGCTGCAGTGAGTCTTCACGGTGTTCTCGGTTATTCTCTTGGTGAAGAAAGAGCAAATAAGCTTCCTTTGTCAGATGAAATTCGCGGCTCTCTTTTAATTTTGCATGGACATAATGACCCATTGATGACACAGAGTGATATTGATTCATTAAAAACAGAACTTAGTGATAATGAACTCGACTGGCAGTTACATATTTTTGGAAATGCCGCTCATGCTTTTACTAACCCAAATGCTAACGAACCTGAAAACGGACTACAGTATCAGCCGATAGCAGATAGCCGCTCTTGGCTTATGATGAAAAATTTTTTTGAGGAGGTTTTGAAATGATTAAAATGGGTTCGTACCTTGTGATTTTGTACGGGTGTATCGTCCTTCTTGGTGGCTTAATTGGCTATCTTACAGCGGGAAGCGTACCGTCTCTAGTGATGGGGTCGATTTTTGGAGCTAGCTTGGTTGCTAGCGGAATGGGTATGCTCAAGGAGTATGTATGGGGATATATTGCAGCAGTTGCACTTTCTGCCATTTTAACGCTCTTTTTTGCCCACAGCTATTTTGATACCGGTAAACTTCGATCGGGAGGACTGGCATTTTTAAGCTTGTTAATGATCATTTTTCTTATTACTCTTAAGAGTAAACTTCCTCCGACTAAAAGTTGATTCAATGAGTGGTCTGCATGCTTGTAAAGGAGCATGCAGACATCTTTAGGAACCTCTGATAAACGCAGCTTATTAAATTTAGCGCCTTTTTTCCGAAATCCGGAAAAAACGCACTCACTTAAGCTTCAAAAGCTTAAGCTCGATTGTTTTTTCGAATTTTAGAAAAAATGCAGTCAAAATTCAATTGAACCTGAGTTTATCAGAGGTTCCTTTAGGCTAACTGCTTAATCTTAGCACCTCTTCACCATTTGAAAAAAATCATACAAAATTTAATTAACCAGAGTTAATCAGACCTTCCTTTATATTGCGACATCTCAAAACGAAGAGATATTTTCTGCTCATTTCTATCAGCAAATTTTATAGGGCAGGTTTCTCTTCTAGGAAAGATATCATCGCAACGATGTGAACTAGAGAGTCGAACACTCTAGCCGCTCCCTTCCAACTTTTAGTTGATATGGAATAGATGCAAAAAGTGTGTAGATGACACCGCTTTGCAATGAAATGAGATAAGGGTTTGTAAAACCCGATACGATCCACAGAGAAAAAAGAATAAAAAAGCTTGTGTTCATCAAGTAGGGCCCGGGATAAATTAAACGAAACGCAATAAATAACACTGGCAAAAGTAAGAATATAATACCAAAAAGACCAAATTGCATTAAGAATGCAAGCCACTGGACTTCATAGCTATGCATGTTAAATTGTCCGGTTTGCGATCTAATCGAGTCCGCAGCATACCCTCCGAGGCCCTTTCCGAAATAAGGATAGTCGACATATTCCTTAAATAATGATTTTGACTGATCCACTCGTATTTCATCAGATATATGAGTACTTTTTCCTGTATATCGATGCGTGAGCCCGTTAAAAAAATTCTCAGGTCCACAGAATACAATCAGGCATGTCGCCAATGTGCATGCAATCAATGAACACTTCAACTTTTCTTTGAAGGGAACCCAGAGTAGATAAAGGAACAGCGAAATAAGGTATACTGCAATTAAAAGCCTTGAGTACGAAATTAAATTTGAAATCAAACTGAGAACTAAGTAGAGAATTTTAAATCTACCGCTCAGCCTCGGTCCCAACTCTTCAGAAAATAACACGAATAGAATCAAGTATGGAGTTGCAATATCTGTAGAGAATTGAACCCGAGCAACTCCACTAAATATGCTCATACTCATCATTCTAAGTTGAAAATAGGTGACTAAATACGGAAGGTCAATGACATGAAAAGAATAGAGGAGGAGAGCTAACAGTTTAATCGTGATGTAGGTGAAACTTGCGTAAATTGCAGAGCGAATGATCTGAGGTGGAGTGATGATTCGTTCATTTATAAGATATAAAGATAAGAGCGGAATATACAGGGTGAGAATAAACAGTTTAAGCTGATCAATCGATACGGCAATTGGGATAACTCCATATATCTGACTGATGAAAAACCAAAGGACAAAAAAACAAATACAAGCGCCAGCGACACAAAACCCTTTAATGCTTGAGAAAAAGACTC
>SLOH01000012.1 GCA_007132595.1 Waddliaceae bacterium
TGATACGAGATGAGCGAGTGAAGGTGATCTATTTTGCCGATCGAGACGGTACGCCGCTTGTCGACTCGATCTGTCGCCAGATGCCGGAGTCAGTGGTCGATCTTGCGGGTAAAACGTCGCTTCGCGAGCTGATAGCTCTTACAAAATGCTGCAATGTTTTTTTAACAAATGATAGCGGACCTATGCATATTGCAGCAGCGCTTGGCACTCCTGTGGTTGCTCTTTTCGGATCGACCAGTGATGTGAAAACAGGGCCTCTTGGAGATAGTGTCGTTATCCATAAACATGTCGAATGTTCCCCTTGTTATAAACGCGAGTGCCCGATTGACTTTCGCTGTATGACGCGGATTGAAGTGGATGAGGTGTATCAAGAGGTTCGTCGCATGATCCGGAAATATGAAAGAAATTGATCCCTATCTTCTTCAGTCGCTCCGAGCGGTGTTAAAGAATCAAAAGGTGCAAAAGCAAAAGTCCGCAGTTCCTTATACAGACGTCCATTTCTCAGGAAATGCGGAGGATATTTTACTTGGAAAGAAGTTGATTCAAGAGGGGAAGGTTGCCACTCTTCTTTTAGCCGGTGGTCAGGGGACGCGCCTTGGTTTTGACAAGCCTAAGGGCTTTTTTCCCATTTCGGTTGTTAAGCACAAGTCGCTCTTTCAGCTTGCATATGAAAAAGCGGAAGCTGCGGGAGAGGGGCTTCCTTTAGCGATTATGACGGCGCCTGAAAGTGAGCAGCTCGTGCGCGAGTATTTTAAAAAAAATGAGTGGCACGCAGAGTTCTTTTCTCAAAATACGCTCCCTCTTCTTGATCACGAGGGAAATCCATTTTTAGAAGCAGAAGACAGCTACTGTTACGGTCCCGACGGCAATGGCGCAGCCCTTCATCTTCTTGTCACAAGCGGAATCTTTGAAAAGTGGCAAGCGCGCGGCGTTGAGTATATTCAGTGCATTCTCATTGATAACCCCCTAGCAGATCCTTTTGATCCTGAGTGGATTGGATTTCATGCGCGCACAAACGCAGAGGTGGTTGTCAAAGCGATAAAAAATGACCGCCCCGAAGAAAAAGTCGGTGTTTTGGCTAAGGAAAATGGCAATCTTTGCGTTGTCGAGTACTCGGAGCTACCAAGTGACCCGAAAAACTACCCATACGCAAATCTCAGTCTCTTGAGTTTCTCCGCCTCATTTGTGAAAACAGCCTCAGAGCAATATGAAAAAATGCCGCTGCACCTTGCGCATAAAGCGGCTAAATATTTGAATCGGGAGGGGGAGACTGTTGTAGCAAAAGAGCCGAATGCGTGGAAGTTTGAGCGCTTTATCTTTGATGTGCTTCCGTTCGCAAATCAAATTGAGACGCTTGTCTACCCAAGGGAGGAGTGCTTCGCTCCTCTAAAAAGAGAGAGCGATATTCCGAAAGTTAAACTTGCGCTTCAAGAAAAAGATCGACGCATTTTTCAACAGTTTTTCCAGAAAAAACCGCCGCCGCATCCGTTTGAGCTAGATCCCAAATTTGGTTTTCCAACAAGTGAGTTAGTAGAGAAGTGGAAAAGCCGGGAACCTGTATTTAATGAAGGGTATTTATCTGCTAGAGTTTAAAAAAAGGAGTTTGAGATGAGAGATATCCGCATTGATCGCATGGCGGAGGTGTTAGTTCATTATTCGCTGCAAGCAAAAAAAGGGCAGTACGCTGTGCTTGCCGGTGATGTCGAGGCTCTTGGCTTACTTGAGGCGTGCTACGAAAAGCTCGCGCAAGTAGGTGTTTTTGTCGAGCCTTTTATCACCTCGCGCGCTTGGTCTGAAACACTGCTAAAAGAGGGCGCAGATGACCTTCTCTCTCAAACGCCTCCTGCGCTGCTTCACGCCGTGCAGAATTGCGACCTATATCTAGGTGTCGGCGCTGAGAGCAATACCAAACTGCTTGCAAATGTCGATCCACGGAAGCAAACGCTTGCTTCTATTGCGCGCAAACCGATCATCGATGCTTTGTTAAACCGCGCGGCGAAACATGAGGTTCGCTGGGCTTACACCCATTTTCCCACACCTTCGGCTGCACAAGAGGCGGAAATGGGCACCAAAGAGTATGAGGAGATGGTTTTTTCACTTGGCGCGTTAAACCAAAGCGATCCGATTGCACACTGGAAGATGGTCGAAAAAGAGCAAGCAAAACTGATTGATTTTCTATCGACCAAACATCAATTGCGGTTTCAAAATTCACAAGGGACAGACCTTGAGGTGAATGTCTCCGGTATGCAGTGGGTCAACTGCTGCGGAAAGATCAATTTCCCCGATGGCGAGGTCTATACAGGACCGAACCTATCGGCACCGGATGGAGGGGTGAACGGCGTTGCTAAATTTTCTTTTCCAACACTCTATCGCAATACCGAGGTGCGCGATATCGAACTCCACTTTGAAAAAGGGGCTGTTGTCGAAGCAAAAGCGTCTAAGGGCGAGGCGTTCCTCAAAGAGATGATTGCCCAAGATGAGGGAGCGAAGTTTGTCGGAGAGATTGCAATCGGCACAAATACAAATATGAAAAACATTACGAAAAATATTTTATTTGATGAGAAGTTTGGAGGGACGTTTCACCTTGCGCTTGGAAAAGGGTACCCGCAAACGGGAAATACAAACGAGTCCGCTCTGCATTGGGATATTATTTTTGACTTAAGAGAGGGCGGCTCTATTGCAGCTGACGGGAAGCGGTTTTATCAAGATGGAAAAGTATTAACAGGTGTAGATAAATGAAAATCGGATACTTAGGATCGGGTGCTTGGGGATTTTGTTTGGCAAATATGCTAGCGGGTAAAGGGTATGATGTCACTTGTTGGACTCTTTTGCCTGAGCTTGCAGACAAGATCAATCGGGGCGAGCCGCATCCCAATTTGCCCGGCAGTTGCCGGCATCGCAATTTGACACTGACGACAGACCTTCAAGAGACGCTATCGAGGAAGGACTTTGTGATCGAATCGGTCACTTCCAAAGGGCTGCGGGAGGTTCTTCAAAAGTCGGAGAAGATCAACTGCCCATTTGTACTCACATCCAAGGGGATTGAGCAAGATACCGGTTTGACGCTTCCACAGGTCGCAAGTGAGTGTATAGGGGACAGAGAAAAAGTGGCTCTTGTCAGCGGCCCGAGCTTTGCCGCTGAGGTTGTGAAGGGGATGCCGACTTCTGTTGTCTCTTCCGCATATAATCAAGCCTTAAGCGAGGAGGTGTCTAAACTTTTTACAACCGACAGTTTTCGCGTCTATCCAAATGCGGATATCTTGGGAGTTGCGTATGGAGGCGCCTTAAAGAATGTGCTTGCGATCGCGTGCGGAATCACAGAGGGGATGAATCTCGGGGCGAGCGCAAAAGCGGCGTTAATGACAAGAGGCCTTCATGAGATTCGCAAGCTGGGAGTGAAGTGCGGATGCCGGCCTGAGACTTTTTACGGCCTTTCCGGAATGGGCGATCTTTGTCTGACATGTCATTCGATGACGTCGCGAAATTTTCAATTCGGATATCTTCTTGCCAAAGGGAAAAGTGCCCTAGCGGCGCAACAAGAGATTGGAATGGTCGTCGAAGGGGTTTATACCGTGGTCTCTGCTCATCAGCTTGCTCAAAAGCACCATATTGATATGCCAATTACTCATGTGGTATATAGAATTTTACACGATGGACTGAGCCCAAAGGATGCGGTCGTGAAGCTCATGTCCAGAAAGATTAAAAAGGAGCACTTATGAAGATAGTCACTCCGAGAGTGATGGCTGCACTAGAGGAAAAAGCGTACCAAGCCGGCCATAAAGAAGAGGACTTTATGGAAAGAGCCGGAAAAGAGATCGCGCAAGCGACAGCGCAGTTCGTAGAAGATCTGGGTCTTGACTCTCAAGTGGTGCTTTTGTGTGGAAAGGGAAATAATTCAGGAGATGCCTATGTGGCCGGGCGCTATCTTCAA
>SLOH01000010.1 GCA_007132595.1 Waddliaceae bacterium
AAATCATGGATCAGATTTAACTTCCGTCAAGATTCTCTTTTGGAGCTTCGGGCATCTTGGGAATTTGAAAGAAAAAAGAGATGTTTTTTATAAAGTCCGAGAGAGTGTCAAGCCATTTCTTATCAATGCGCTGCAGTGCCTCTATCTTGCGCATTTCGCTCTCTAGTTGGCTACAAAGCGCGCTAATTTCCGGATACCCATATGAGCCGGCGCTTCCAGCGAGTTGATGAACGGACGACTGTAAATTTGCGATTGTTTCTAAGGTCGGATTTTGTTCTACTGCGCTAACTAATTGGCTCAGTTCCTCGATTTTATCGAAAGTGGATTGACTGTACTTTTCTCTCAGCTCTTGAAAAAGATCGTATACAGGGGGATTTACAGAGAGGTTGATTTTATTTTGGATATGGAGCAGTAGCAATTTCAGATGGTGCAAGGCAACCGGCCTTTCCAAAATGTAGTCGACACCTTCTTTTTCTTTTAACTGAAAATACATTGTCTTGGTCAGGTGTGCATCGGTAATAACGCAGACCGGAATCTCATTTCTATTCTGGGTTTTCCGAATGATATCAATGCCGAGTCCATCGGGAAGCGTATCATTGATCAGATACCCATCATAATTTGTGCGAGAGAGTCTCATCGCTTCAGTGTAGGTGCTGCATGTCACTAAGTTCAAGTCAATAGATTCTGAAGTGTCTTGAATCAATTCAAGGAATTCTGCGTTCGAGTCAACGCAAAGAACGTGAAATCTAGATACGAAAAGATCTTCGGACAACTGTCACTCCATGGATGAGTATTGGAAAAAAGGATAATTTATTTATTACTACCACATTATACTATTTTTTACATTCAGCCTATTTTTTTTATGATCAAGAGGCGCTCGGATATTTGGAAATCTCGGCTCCCATTGATACTCATCTTGATCGATCGACCAAAAGATCACCCCGCCTAACCCCCTTGTTTTTGCCTCTCTTGCTTTCAGTTCAACCGTTGACGGGATATCAAAACTGATCCACTGTTTTTTTTTTGTATTGTATGCGTAGGCGGTCTCTGTCTTTTGATCACTCCCCAATACAAATTTTTTTGCAAAGATCAGATCGGCAATTTCAAAATAACTCAGCATTGCCGGATCGCCAGGCTTTGTAAAAGGGTTGCCGGGGCCGGTTTGTTCGCTTAGATTTGAGACATCATCATAGACCCAGCCGTAGAGCGGAATGCCAAGAAGTATTTTTTTAGCCTTGATGCCGTGCTTGAGATAGTTGTCTAACGTGTTGACAATAAATAATTTACTTGGGGAGAAGGTGTCTTCACGCAGCGGCGCATTGGCGCCCGTCAATTTCAATGTGTTATAAGGGGTGTGGTAGTTGTATGCCATGATATTGATGCGATCAAGGAACTTCGCGCATTTTGCGAGCCATTGATAGTATAAGTCAGGGTCATCTATATACTGTTTGGGCACCCCTTCGGGGATCATTGCCGGCGCTGCACAGGAGAGGAGTAAAGGAGGATTTGCAGAGTGGAATGCCTGCTTGCACTCTTCAAGAAAAATGGGAAAATTTTCAAAGTCGCTCGCATTTCCTCCGGTCCGAGAGTCGCCCGGAAACTCCCAATCAATGTCGATGCCATCAAAGCCGTATCGATGCGCATAGGCAATCGCTGAGCGAATAAACTCTTGTCGATTTGATCGACTGGAGACCATCTGACTAAAGAGGGGATAGGTCTTTTCCCCCACTCCATACGGGTCATCGGGGTTATTAAAATGCTCTCCTCCGATGGATAGGATGAGTCTTAACTTTCCGTTTGATCGTTTTTTGAGATTTTGAATTTGAGGGTAAAATTTTGCTTTTTCATTTGCGTAGAGTGGTTGAATCGTAAAGTCATGGGTCAGGCGCGCATTTCCGGGATCGACAGAGTCTGTGATAAACCCAAAAATTGCAAACGCGTAGTATAGATCTGTAATCAGTGCGGGGTCGATCATGTTTGGCTGGAACACTTCGCGATCTGCTTTTCCTTCATTAAATTGAGACCAGCTTTGAAAGTATGCGGCGTTAATAAAACCCTCCGGCGCATTTGGATCAAGCGCGTGGCTTTCATGCAAAATGAGCAGAAGCAAGGAGAGGTAGAGTGTGAAAACGCTTGATTTTATCATATATGAATAGACTCTCCCGCCCGGTTTCTTATGAAATAAATGAAATATTTGCTTTTTACAAGCGTTGATTTGGCTTAAAAAGCAAGGGAACTTGAAAATTCAAGCAAAATCGCATGGGTCGCCTCTATTTTACGCCTGGGTTGCCCCTTGATACGACCGAAACTTTTCATCTGGACATTTTGAACCATAAGAGTATAACTAACATTAAAGCATAAGTTTGATAAAGGAGTGCGTATGGCAGGTCGTTCATTGTCCAAAATTTTAATTGTCGATGACGATATAGATAGCCTTGAAATCTCTCGTTTTTCACTGATGACAAATAAGGAATATGACGTTGATACGTGTCTTTCCGGCCGTGAAGCTTTAGAGAAGATCAAGGAGATCGAGCCTGAGTTAATCTTACTTGATGTCTTAATGCCAGAAATGGACGGAATTGAAACTTTGAAGGCGATTCGTCGCATTCCCGGGTACGAAGAGGTGCCGGTGATTTTTCTTACGGCGAAAGTTCAGTCAAATGATATGGATTTGTATGAAAATACAGGTGTGATCGGCGTCATTGTCAAGCCGTATGACCCGATGGAACTTCCGAATATAGTCAAAAATTTATTGAATAAGAAGCAAAAGAGATAAATTTTACAAATTGTATAGGCGGTATTAGATGAAGATTATTCAACCGTTAGAAAAAATTTTACTTGCCGAAGGGGATCCGGATGTTCAAGAAATTACTACTTTTGCCTTAAGATCATCAGGACCCTATACAGTTGAGGTTTGCTGTACAGGTCGGGAGCTTCTTGAGAGAATTGATGAGATTGATCCCCAGTTGATTTTGCTCGATGTGATGATGCCGGGAATGGATGGAATCACGACACTCAAAGAGCTAAGAAAAATCCCGAGATACATTGAGATTCCGGTTATATTTTTTTCGGCTAGAGATGAGGCGGAAGACATCGCAAAATATGTCAACTCAGGGGTATCGAATGTGATACCTAAGCCCTTTGACCCGCTGCTTCTATCAGACATTATTGAAGATGTTTGGAGTAAATGGTATTCAGGTCGAGTGTGAGATGGGAAAATATTTAGAAAAAATGTGCAAAAGAAGTGGGAATGCGTGATGACAAAGAGCGTCTTTGATATAGCCATTGCATTCGATCTCTCCGGAAAGATTACGTCTGTCAATGAGGCGGCGGAAAAGACGTATCAATGGAAAAAAGATGAGCTGGTCGGCAAAAAATTTACCAAGCTGTTACCAAGTGAAGAGAAAAAACATTTAGGTCATTGGCTAAAAAAACGAGATTTTAAGTCCCACCAAGACCTTTTTGTCTCCTATCGGGTGAAAAAAAACAAGGAAGTCGTCCCCGTATTTGTTAATTTCTCACCGATTGTAGATGAGAAAAAGAGGCTCATCGGCATCTCTTCTGTAGAAAAGGTGATTCCCGATCAAGTAATCACTCAGATACAGTCGGAAAACTTCCTTCAACACGCTCCTGATGCGATGGTCATTATGAACCACATGGGTGAAATTGCCTATGTCAATGCGCGGGCAGAAAAGTTGTTTGGTTACGAAAAAGAGGAATTAATCGGCAAGGCAATTGATCATCTCATTCTAGAAGAGGCAAAGAATCGCAAAACCCTCGAACAAAAACTCAAACAGGCGATTGAAAAAGGAAGAGAGGCTAGGGAAATAGAGGTTTTAGGAAAGAAAAAAAAGGGGACTCCATTTTCATCTGAGATTAATTTAAGCGCTGTCTCTGTGAATGGCAACACGTTTGT
>SLOH01000014.1 GCA_007132595.1 Waddliaceae bacterium
AGCTTTACTTAACATGCCGGTTTTTTGAACGATAGTGGGGTTTGTATTTTTTAGCACCAGTGCCAAAAGCGATGCCACTTCCCGCATTTCGCAAGTGCCCATTCCAAGGGTTGTCATTGCAGGTGTCCCGAGCCGAATTCCAGTGGTATACCAGGCGCCATTTTTGTCATTGGGAATAGAGTTGCGATTGACTGTCAATCCCGCCCCTCGCAAGCTACTTTCCGCTTGACGCCCAGTGATATTGAGAGAGGTTAGATCAATAATCACAAGATGATTATCCGTTCCGTCTGTCACCACCTCAATTCCCTCCTCGATCAGAAAGCGCGCCAGCGCTTTGGCATTCGCAACGACATTTTGCGCATACTCTTGGAACTCGGGAGTTAAGGCTTCTTGAAACGCAACAGCTTTTGCTGCAATGACATGAGGAAGCGGTCCGCCTAAAACAAGCGGGCATCCTTTGTTGAGCACCTCTTCATACTCTTTCTTTGCCAAAATCATCCCTCCACGAGGGCCCCTAAGCGTCTTATGTGTTGTCGATGTGACAATATCGGCAAATGGAACGGGATTAAAGTCGCCCTGAAAGACGCCCCCTGCAACAAGCCCGGAAAAGTGCGCCATATCGACAAGCAGTACAGCCCCGACAGAGTCGGCAATTTCTCGCATTTTCGCAAAGTCAATCAGCCGAGGATATGCAGAGTAGCCGACCATTAGCACAAGCGGCCGCTCCTTTTTCACCTGCTCTAAGAGTCTTTGATAGTCAATACGTCTAGTGACCGGATCAACCTCATACTGCACTGCCTGCATCATTTTTGAGGAAATATTATGACGGTAACCGTGAGTCAAGTGTCCTCCGGAACTCAAAGACATTCCCATCATTTTTTGATCCAGCATGAGTTTGCGTATTTTCTCATACTCTTCTTGACTCAACTCATCGAGACTTTTTTTTCCTAACTCTTCAAGTTCTTTTGATTGAATCCGATGGACTAATATAGACCATAGGGCGACTAAATTCGCATCAGCACCGGAATGCGGCTGAACATATGCGCACTCTGCATTAAATAGTTTTTTCAGAGTCTGCACCGCCAGATCTTCGAGCACATCTACATTTTCACAACCGGCGTAAAATCGATGATAGGGATATCCTTCTGCATACTTATCTGTCAAAAGATTGCCCATTGCAAGCTGAACAGAGAGTGAGGAGTAATTTTCAGAAGCAATTAATTTAAGGTTTGACCTTTGATCTTTAAGCTCTTGCAAAATATGCTTTGCCACTTGAGGAGATTGTTTTTCTATGTGATCTAAAGCTGCAATAAAGGCAATTGCACTACTTTCCGCTTTCGGATGATTCTCCAGGTACTTTTCCAATCGAGTGGGCGTTTTCAGCTCCATCATTTTTCTCCTCCGCTTGCCATTCATCTAAGTATTCGGCTAATTCTGCCATCTTTGGACTTTGTCCATGAGTGACATAATAACCTGAATTGGCAACAGCTGACAAGAGACGATCTTCATAAGAGCACTGATAAAGCAACGCATTGCAGTAGCCCGCATTAAAATTATCCCCGGCGCCAGTTGAGACAACAGGCTTGGGAGTATAGCGAGTCTTTTGATGATACACCCCAGAACTTGTGCTTAAGACGGCAATCTTCGAGGAGTGAATCACAACTTCGGAAAAATCTGTTTTTTTTCTAATGGCCTCAGCAAGTTCTCCCGGATCTTCTCGATCAGAGATCCCAATGACTTTTGCCACCCGCTCAGCCTCTGCCCTGTTCAAACCAAATACAACGGAAAAAGCGGGCATAAATTTTTGCAGAGCATTCACGGCATTTTTTAAATCACTATCACCTCTTTTAGCCGGATCAGCAAGGTCGACAAACATTGAACGCTTGTGATCAGTTTGAAACTGAGGAATAATCTCCCGAACAATTTTTTCCCAAATATCTGTCATTTGAGGAAGCATTGTCCAGTTAGCAGCAACAAAGAGATCAATTTCATCCAAAAGCCTTGTCCACCCCTCTAAACCGATCAATGAGATGCAGTTTTCATAAGTGACATCGCGGAGCGTCTGATGTTTTCCTAAAATCACCTTACCATCATCAAACTCTAACGCGTCTGTAAGGGCGCTTGCACCGAACGACCAGACATTTTGACAACGTGAGGAAATTGGCTTAAACAGTGGCTCGATCTCCTCTTTCTTCCCTATACATCCGGCAAAGTGAATATGATGCCCCCCATTTAGAAGAGAGTTGCAAAGAATCGGACCGTTTCCCCCGAGTTTAATTTTTCTTGTCACCAACTCAAGGTTACAGCTTTTTCCTGCAGCTTGAGTAATCGTCTTACCAAACTCGGCCATCTCCTCATATGGTTGATACGAATCGGACGACTCTCTTGTTTTGACAACTGAAATAATTTCATCGGTAAAACCATCAAAGCCGATAAAACAGGTCGGAACTTTTCGCTTTTCTTCCTGTATTTCCCGATGAATCTTCTTCAACTGTTTAGCTAAACTTTCCATATTCACTCTTTTCTCACTCAAATTTCTCAATGTCAATCTATTTTTTCCCTTGAGAATTAAACGTTTATTACATATTATACAATATGCAAATTGGCAAAAATTAGAGAGAATATATGCAACAAGAGCTTAAAAAAATCCTTGAAATTCAAGAACTTGACATGAACATGCTTCAATTACTGAACCGCAAGCGCGAACGCAAGAAGGAGCTCGATAAAATTGAAGGTATAAAGACGGACCTCCAAAAGAGAATGAGCAACAAGCAAAATGATATTACCGAGCAAAAAACGCTCATCCGTCATATCGAAAGTGAAGTCAAAGAGGTTGTCGAGAAAATCAAGAAATACGAAGACCAGCAAAGCCAAGTGAAAAAAGTTGATGAGTTTAACGCCCTGAGCCATGAAATTTCCCGAGCAGAAAGAGAGCGTGTAAACAAAGAGCAGCAACTAAGCAAGTTATACGATATCCTCGCAGCTGATGAAGAAGCGCTCCAAAACTTAAGTGAAACTCTCGATTCAACTGCAGAAAGCAGCCAGACACTTGAAGAAGAGATTAAAACGGCGATATCTGAAATTAACCAAGAAGGACAAAAAGTTAAGAAGACAAGAGACACTCTTACCCAAGAAGCTGATCCTGAAACATTTGCAATCTACGAGCGACTTCTTAACAACAAAAGAGATCGAGTCATTGTTCCAATCGAAAATCGCTGCTGCAGCGGGTGCCACATTACGTTAACCCCTCAACATGAAAATCTTGTCAGAAAAGGGGATCGTTTAACTTTTTGCGAACACTGCTCTCGCGTTCACTTCTGGCCGGAAAGCGAAGTACTTGAAGGAACAGCTGTTTCTCCGAAGCCAAGACGTCGCCGTCGCGCGAACAAAACGTCCTAATCAAATACCAAATTTTCTCAGGAAAGCAAGTAATCGCGCTTCCGCTAGTCGGAAGCGAGGAAAGTCTGGACTTCACAGGAGAGGATACCAGCGAAAGGCTGGGGGCCGCAAGGCTACGGAAAGTGCCACAGAAAACAAACCGTTGCAGCTTTTTAGTTGCAAACAGGGTGAAATGCCGATTTGATGAATCGGACTGACTCAAGGAGACTTGGGCAGTGGCAAACCCTATCTGAAGCAAGAAGAGTGAGTTAAACTGGCTCTCCGTCAAACTCACTCACCCTTAGTCGCTTGAGGTTTCTGGCGACAGAAACCCTAGATGAATGATTGCTCGTCTTTCAGCAATGAAGGACCGACAGAATCCGGCTTATCGCTTTCCTGAGTTTTTTTCCTTAAAGTTCCTAAATCCTCAATTGACAAATCGCATACTTCTTCCTATACATTAGAGATAAGGGATCATCGCCTCGAAACAGGAGTCTATGCATCTCCCTTTACGTAGGATTTGTGATGGATGAGAAAA
>SLOH01000147.1 GCA_007132595.1 Waddliaceae bacterium
GAAAAAGGTGCTAAATTTAATACTCTGCGTTTGTAGAGGTTCCTAAATCACCCTAGTTCAACTAAATCACGTAACAGAGAGAGTTTCTAATTGGGGACAACTGTAGTCACATCCCGGTTTTCCTATAATCTGCGGGTATTTTGTTTTATCTATTTAAAATTAAAACTTAAAGAGTACATAAAATAATTAATTTAAACACAAACAGTTTAACAAAAAATCAAAAACCTTTATAATCCACTTTAATAAAAACAGAAGGAATAATAATGAATCCGATTAAAAACCAACCTCCCATACTCTTTAATCAAAAAGAAATCAAAGAACAACCCGACAATAAAGAGAGTAAAGTTCAGTCGCAGGCGAGAAGTATTTTAGGAAGACGAGACCAACCTGAGCTTTCTCACGCATCCAGCTGTGAGCCCCCTCCTAAAAAAAAGACTTACTCCAAAGAGATTGACCTAATACATAAAGCCCATAAGCACTGCCCTAGTGGTTTAGAGGACAGGATTGACAAAAATGCCCTCATCAGCGCAATCCAAACAGACAACGTCGAATTATTTCGAGAAATCATAGACTTATGAGAAGACTCAGTTGCACTTAAAAGCAAACTCACAACTCTCGCTGCACAATATGCAGCAGTTGATATTATAAGTCACTTACTAGGTTTTACAGTAAGCACTGAAGAGAAACATGAAATTGATCCCACCCCTGTATTTAAAGCGATCGAATATGGCCAAACTCAAATACTTGATCTAATGATCAGCAAAGGATTTGATATAGAGACCAAACATCAAGGTAAAACGCCTTTGCATATGGCAGCTGACTGCAACCAAGTCAATATTGTCGCTCAATTACTCGATTATAACGCAAATATCAACGAACAAACTGATGGCAATCAATCGACTCCTTTGCACATCGCAGCATACCAGGGCCATGCTGACGTTGCAAAGTTGCTTCTAGACAGAGGAACCGAGACTGAAGTCAAAGACGAATATAATCAAACTCCTTTGCATATCGCAACAGATATAGAAAACACTGAAGTTGTAGAGTTACTTCTAGAAAAAAACGCCGATACCAATTCCAGAGATCCTGATGGTAATACCCCTTTGCATATCGCAACAAAAGCGGGGAACAAAAAAATAATAGAACTACTCCTGAAAAATCAAGCCAATATCGATTCCAGAAATGCAATGGGTGAAACCGCTTTGCATATTACAGCTAAATCCAACCAACCAGATATTACCACTCTACTACTCTCATCTAATGCAAATATAGGAGTAAAAGATAGAAACAAGAGGACACCTTACCTGACCGCATTCTTGCTTCGTAATGTTGATGTCATTAATGTGCTTGTAAAAAAAGGCATGAACAACGAAAACAATCCACCACAATTGCAATTAGAACAAGAAAGAGAAGGCGATGATCTTATAAATCTACTTCCAAAGAAAGGAGACCGTGTCTAAACGAAAGATCCAGATAGTTGGCCCCCTTTATATGCAAGCAAAGTCAATATTGCAAAACGACTAATCGGTTACGCAAAGACTCGTACCCAGAAAACCCTTTAGGAACCTCTGATAAACTTAATCTCAATTGAATTTTTTCTGAAATTCGGAAAGACAATCGATCTTAAGATTTTGATAGTTAAGTGTGTGCGTTTTTTTTCGAATTTCAGGAAAAAGGCACAAAATTTAATAATCTGAGTTTATCAGAGATTCCTAAACTTCCTCTCTATCTTTGAGGCTGAAGAGCTTGCGGATAGATTCAAGCGTCACATCTCGTCCAAGAGCTGCAATTGAGTCCAGCAGCTTTACATTTTTAGGGCAGACGCGCTCGCAGTTTTGCGCATTGCCACAATCGCTGATTCCACCCTCTTCCATCACGGACTGTAATCGCTTGGATTTTTGCATTCTTCCGGTCGGATTGGAATTAAACAGTCGCACTTGGGCAAAAATCTGAGGTCCGACAAATTTCGAGTGGGAATTGACTTGGGGACATCCCTCCACGCAGCAGCCACAAGTCATGCATGTGGAGAGGTTATACATTATTTCCTGCTTTTCCGGACTAATTTTAGGGCCTGGCCCTCTGTCATACGATCCGTCAATATCGATCCATGCATGCACTTTTTTCAAGTTATCAAACATCGACGTGCGATCGACGACTAAATCGCGCACGAGAGGGAATTTTGAAAAGGGAGCAATTGTAATCACATGACTTCCGGACTTCTCAATGATCCGTTTAATGAGCGCTGTACACGCTTGGCGCGGGCGGCCATTGACTAGCATCGAGCAAGAGCCGCACACCTCTTCAAGGCAGCCTTGCTCCCAGTTGACTGGAGTCACCCTCTCCCCATTTCGATTGACGGGATTTTTTTGGATCTCCATCAAAGACGAGATCACATTTTCCATTGGGCGTATGTTTAGCTCAAACTCTTCCCAGTACTGTTTTCCCGGAGTTCCGCGCAGGACCTTGAGAATATATGTTTCCATACTTAAGACCTATAACGGAAGTTTAATATTTTCGGGAACATTTTTAAACTCGGGGACTTTCTTATCCGCCTTAGTGTAATCGCGCCCAACTGGCTCAACGTGGCGAAGATCGGGCTTTTTATACGAGATTTTTGGCTCATCTTCCGCATATTCGGCAAGAGTGAATTTCAGCCAATTTTCATCATCTCTTTCAGGATATTCTGGTTTAAAGTGCGATCCTCTGAATTCATTACGCAAAAGAGCGCCCTTTGTAATGATCAGCGCAAGGTCGATCATGGAACGAAACTGATTGGCAAACTGATACGTCTGATTGGCAAAACGAGTCGTATCATCAAGTGAGATATTCTTGTAACGACTGCGAATTTCCTTAATTTTTTCAAGTGTTTGCTTGAGCTTCTCATTGCTTCTCTTCACTGTGACATGCTTGACCATGGCATCTGCGAGCTCTTCATGGAGAAGATGAACATTTTCTTTCCCTCTCCTAGACATAAGATCTTGTTTGAAGTCCTCTTCCTCTTTGAGGTGATGCTCAAAAACAGTTGCGGAAGTGTCTAAGCATGAGCTTTTTAAGGCGTCTAAGTATTTTGGTATCTCAACTCCTGCGACAAGACCGCTGAAGATGCAGGAAAGAAGCGAGTTTGCTCCGAGACGATTAGCTCCGTGAAACTGGAAATCCGACTCGCCGATATTAAAGCAGCCGGGAAGGTTTGTCATTTGGCGAAAGCGCGCGTCGCGATCCGGATCGTCTGCTGCCGGCCAGTCGACCCAGCCACCGCCCATCGAGTAATGGACTGCCGGGAAGATTTTCATCGGAACGCACCTCGGATCATCTCCTGTGAACTTTTCGTAAATATGTAAAATGGCCTCTAGCTTATGCTTGGTTTTTTCCGGAAGCTCGGTGATATCTAAAAATACTTGGTCTTGTCCGTCAACACCAAGCCCCATCTCGCATATCTGGAAGATCACGCGCGCCCCAATGTCTCTTGGGACCAAGTTGCCGTAAGCGGGATACATCTCTTCTAAAAAATACCAAGGCTCACCTGTCTTTCCGCAAGGGATCTTCTTTCCTGACGGCGTCTCAATACTCTTAGAAGAGTCGCCATACACCCAGACTCTCCCTCCTTCTCCTCGAGCAGATTCAGACATCAGTCGCAGCTTATCAGGTCCGGGGATTGCTGTCGGATGGATCTGAACAAACTCCCCATTCGCATAGATCATCCCTTGACGGTAAAGCCGGCCGTTGGCAGCTCCTGTGCAAAATGTTGAGTTCGTGGATTTCTTGTACAATAGTCCCGGGCCGCCGGTGGCAATCACAACAGCATCGGCTTTTAGAACTTCTAATTTAAGATTAAAAAGATCCATGATGACAATGCCACGTGCAACACCTTCATCATCAAGGACAAGACGCATAAACTCGTGGTTTTCAAATTTC
>SLOH01000091.1 GCA_007132595.1 Waddliaceae bacterium
CGAACATGATTGAGATAGGCATCCGCGAGCGGGTTTTTCTCGCCCTGTGTTTTGGCTCTTGCATCTTTAAATCGACCGATCAACTGGGTCGCCAATACTTTCCCAAGCTGTACGCCCTCTTGATCAAAGGAGTTGATATTCCAAATAAATCCTTGAAAAGCAACTTTATTTTCAAAGAAACTTAAGAGGGAGCCAAAACTACGAGGAGTCAGTCTTTGCGCAAGTATAATGTGCGAGGGTCTATTCCCCTTAAATTGCTTATTTGGGTTTTCATCCTCTTTCCCGGCCGCAAGGGCAATGGCTTGAGCAAAGAGGTTGGCCAAGAGTTTTTCTTGAGAGGTTGTGCCTTCGACATTCATATCTTGTTTCCACTGACTCTCTTTAAAGCCAATAAATTGAATCGGCACCTTTGTTGTTCCCTGGTGGAGCAACTGAAAAAATGAGTGCTGCGCGCATGTGCCCGGCTCTCCCCAGACGATGGGCCCCGTGGGATATGAAACCTCTCGTCCTAATTTGTCGATCTGCTTTCCGTTTGATTCCATATCAAGCTGTTGTAAGTGTGCAGAAAATCGATGAAGTGGATGGGAGTACGGGATCACAGCAAGTGTTGAGTGATTGAGAAAATCGCGGTTCCAAATACCGAAAAGAGCCGCAAGAAGCGGTAGGTTGTCTTCGATTTTAGCGCTAGCGGCCACTTGGTCCATCTCATGCGCTCCTTTAAGCAACTCGACAAACGCCTCATACCCAAAAGCAAACGCAAGCGGAACCCCGCCGACCATTGAACAAGTAGAGTATCTGCCTCCGACAAAGTCCCATAGGTAAAAGACATCGCGATACGATGCAAGGTCATCCATCGGACTGTCTTTAGCAGTCACTGCGATCAAGTGGTCGTTTGGATTTAAATCAGCATCAGAAAAACGTGCCCGTACGATCGTTTCGTTTGTGAGAGTTTCAAGGGTTGTACCCGATTTTGAAATGACGACAACAAGAGTGTGAGCAAGGTCAAGTCCATCTAGAACGGCAGCTAAATTATCCGGATCGATATTGCTGACAAAGTGCACGTTTCTATTCTGTTTTTGAAAAAAAGAGAGCGCCTCATACGCAGCCTCCGGCCCAAGATAGGAGCCGCCGATTCCGATCATCAAAAGATCTTTCCACTTCTCCTCTTGGTCAAGCTGCTTGGAAAAAGTGTGTAATTTTTCTAGTTCTGCTTTTTGAAGAGCCGCCGCCTCTTTTGCAGGGGCCTCTGCGCGTGGGTTTTCAAACTGGTCTCGCAGCGCAGTATGTAGCACGCGCCTCTCTTCACTAGGATAACCGTCAATGCAGTTAATCACATCCCCGGCTTGCATCCGATTGATCTTCTCAATGACGTTGGCCTCGGTTGCCAGCTGCATCAGCGCTTCTAAAATTTTTCCATTCACACGCTCTGTGGCATAGAGCAGCTTAAACCCTCCATTTTCTTTTGCATATGTGCGCACCCTCTCTTCGGAAAGGACTCCATTCTCGGAAAGATTGGGCGCAGATGTTACATAGTCACGAAGAATTTTTGTCGCTTTATACGCATCAAATGCAGATTGAGTCATCGTAAAACCACCTTTTTCCTATTGTATTTAACAGTTTTACGCTCAGATGTAAACGACTTCTCCCTCTGTCGCAAGAAAACCTTGTAAAGAGCGCCTCCCCTCTTTTGAAAGGCCGCTTTCTAGTACAAACAGTTTGTCAAGACCATCCCACTGGTATGTAAGGAATGACTCGGGAATCAATCGAAAAAACGTCTTTTCCTGTTGCAGTTTTTCAATTATTGAAAAAGGATCTTGGTTCTTGGGGATCAAAATACCAGTTGCAGCTGACGGGTCAAAGAAAGGAGGCGCATTTTTAAATGTCACTTCGCATTCTTGGAACGCCGGGTACATGAGCGCTTCAAGCGAAAAATTTAAAGTTAAGTGCGGGGTCAGCTCTTCACGCAGATGTGGAATAAGCAAAGATAAAAAATCGGCCTTTTTGGCAAAGTCTGTTTCCATATGATTGCCCCGGCAGAGCAAGACCCCCTGGCTATTTTCGATAAAAGGCTCGACGGTTTCATTAAACTGTGAAATCGAAAGAGAGAGCGAGCGATACTGCATCTCATTTTCAAGAGGAAGCGGAAGGTCATCGAAAAGTCCAAGGTCTAAATCCCAAAATATCTGTTTTCCTTCAGTTGATAACTCTTCGGCTTGCTTGATCTGCTCTTTCCAATCCAGAGAAGCATTCAGTTTTCCGCAAAGGGTAATTATTGTACTCATTTGTCTAGAAAAAGATTAATCGGTTCATCTTGGGTTTTTAATTTTTGCAACACATCTTGCACTGATGTGTGCGAGTAAAGAGCAAAACTGTTTAATACCCTCTCCTGTTTCTTTTCATGAGGGTGTAAAAAATTATGCAGTAGATGGAGGGCGTGGCTCGGAATTTTCTTGTCGCTTAAAAATTTCAAGTACGCTTTGCGCTGCAATCGGTTGAGCGCATGGTCAATGCTGTGCCCCGCTGCCTGAGCTGTGACTAAATCTCCAAGCATTTCAGAGGCAGATGCTTTCCACTTTTTTTTCAACTCCTCGACTTTTACAGCAACCTTAGGAAAAAGCGTATCAAAGTGTTTGGGCAACGGAGTTGAGAGATTTAAATGACAAAGATTTAAAAGCTCAGACGCCTCTTTCGTAATCATTGTGATTGACTTTCTTGCAACGATATTTGGCATTGAAATGCGATGGGAGGAAAAATACCCCTCAAGCTCAGACCAGTACGTCATCTCACTTGGGCCGGCAACGTATGAGTGGGTGGGTAAAAGAGCGCATTGCATGGCGCACCTAGCGTACACATTCGGACTGAAGCGCTCTGGCTCCTGATCAATGCGCGCATGCAGCGCATCGGTCTCCTCTTCAACCTTTTGGCGAATCCCCTTCTCATCTTTACAGAAGAGATAGGTGGGATTTTTTTTCAATTGCGCATGAAAAAACTCTTTTGCAAAGGGGCGTAAAATTTTTGGCTCAAGAAAGACAAGTCCGGTCCCATGAAAAAACGCGGCAAATGCTCTAGACATTGCAAGCGCATAGCTCTCTCCCGGTTGAAACTTTAGGTCTTCTCGGGCGATATTTTGTAAAAACCGCTGAATTTCCGGCATATGATGCTCTTCAAGAACAAGATCTTCAACTGATCTACCATCTTTTGGAAACGAAAGTTGAAACTTATCGAGGTTACCCCTGACATCAATCCAGTATGTGTGATCAATCTCACTCACGTCATGATCCTCCGTCGCGAGCCAAAAAATGGGGACAGCGCCTGTTTCTTTGGCAAGCAAAAGAGCCGACACGGCCTTATGAAACGTATATGCGGGCCCACCAAATAGTCCCAGTTGCTGCCCTGTGATCACAGCAACGGTCTCTTGTTTCAGGAGTTTCTTTGCATTTGCGATCGCAGCTGCGTCATTATCAATGAGTTGGTTATATGAGACAATTGCTTCGGCAAGCTTTTTTTGCATATGCGATCCGCCTGGTTTTAAGTTAAACGCATGTTTGTCAGTTGCGCGCTTTTTTAAATTGATGATATCGAATCACCTTCCCTTTTTCTCTCCAAAGCGCATCGAAGTAAGAGGAGCCGTACTGGTCTAGGTCTTCAACATAAAACGGCTGAGGGTAAAGGGACTGAAAACTCGGATGTTTGAAGGTATCGATCATCGTTTCAGAGTAATCTGCATCATCTGTTACGAGCGTGGTGATCCCCTCTTTTTTTAAGATTCGAGAGAGCTCACTTACAAACGGTTCTTGAATGAGCCGGTGTTTTGCGTGCTTCTTCTTCGGCCACGGGTCTGGAAAGTTAACAAACACACCTTGCACAGAGTCCGAGGGAAGGTAGCGCGTTGTCAGTGCCATCGCCTCGCCGCA
>SLOH01000155.1 GCA_007132595.1 Waddliaceae bacterium
ACTTCACCATCTTCGACAATTGATCGGTCGATCGAATTTCAAAAGGGACCCCTCTCTGGCTCAGCGGATCCGCTCTTTTACTTAGATACAGGCAGCTCAGCCTCTCGGGGTATAATCGCAGGAGTTCAGCAACTGTGTTGCGTCCCATGATTAAACGCTTCAAAGCATCTCCACTATCTGAAAGCGATTCCCATCCAGATCTTCAAACATCTGCATTTTCACATGTCCAGGAACTTCCATCATTTCACCGAGTAGTTTCACACCCTTTTGTTTAAAGGCTTCCATCTCCTTGTTGAGATCGTCAACTGACATTGTCACGACCGCATTGCTTCCCGGTGGCACCGACGTCCCATCTGCTGTTGACGGATCGTGTCCGGCAAGCCCGAGCACTGCTCCCTCTCCATCAGGTGATCCGAGCTCCGCCCAAGGGTAATGCTCGCTTTTATTCAATAATTTAAGCCCGATCACATCTGTGTAAAACTTGACTGCTTGATCGATATCTGACACGGAAACCCAAGAAAGATTGATTCTTCGTTTGGCCATTTTGCTCTCCTTTTATTTGAGGTGCATACAATACCACACCCTCTTTCATTACAGCAAATAAAACCCATAACTCTCTTAGCCTTTTTTCCTACATTACTGTATACTCTTTGGAATGAACTGGTATAAAAAAGGATTGTGCTTTAGTTGCACCGAATGCGGCAAATGCTGCTCCGGCCCTCCGGGATACATCTGGGTTGATAATCAAGAGATGCTAGCGATCGCCGATCACCTAAACCTTCCCCTTTCCACGTTCGCACTTAAATACACAAAAAAGGTCAAAGATCAGTACTCCCTCATCGAGCGCAAGGCCTTAAATGGCATTGACAATGACTGCATCTTTCTTAAAGAAGGAAAGTGCTCGATTTACGAGGTAAGACCCAAACAGTGTCGCACGTATCCATTTTGGCCGGAAAACGTAAAAACAAAAGAGGCGTGGGCCCAGACCGCACAAGAATGTGAAGGCATCAATGATGAGGCAGAGGTCGTAACGTCTGATAAAATAAACGAGATTTTGCATTCATGAAAATTAAAATTACATCACTTGGATCCTCCGGAGAGGGCGTCGGCTCACTAGACGATGGTCTAAAAATCTTTGTCGAAGGAGCGCTTCCGGGTGAGATAGTGGACATTGAAATCCTAGAGAAGAAGAAGAATTACGCGATCGGAGCGTTGCAATCTGTTGAAAAGGCCTCCCCTTTTAGACAAGAGCCGCCCTGCCCCTTTTTTGACCGTTGCGGCGGATGCCACCTGCAGCATGTTGTCTATGAAGAGCAGCTTAGACTTAAGCGGCAACGCGTGTTAGATGCTCTTGCTCGCATTGGGAAGTTTGAGGGTATCACCGTTGACGACACACTGCCGTCCCCTGATGCTTACAACTATCGCAATAAGATTCAGCTCCCGGTCTCAAAGGATCTTGAAATCGGACTCTATGCAAAAGGAACGCATGACATTGTACCGATTGATCACTGCATGATTCACTGTGAAGCTGGCGAAAAGGTCTTTAAACAGGTCCGTCCGCTCATTCAGACTCCCGGGATTCGCAATTTATATATTCGAACGAGTATCAAACGAGAAGAGTCGTTAGTGACGATAGTCACAGACGGCACGGCAGATATCGACGCACTTGCTAAAGAGATTATTAAAATTGATGGTGTCGTCGGAGTGGTTGAAAGTGTCAACAAGCGCGCGGATAACGTGATACTTGGAAGTAAGTTTACCCTATTGGAAGGAAGAGATCATATTTTCGAAGAGCTTCTAGAGACTACCTTTAAGCTCTCAGCCCCTGCATTTTTCCAAGTCAATCCGCGCCAAGCGGAAAATCTCTATACAGAAGCGCTCAACCTTGCTGATATTGACGCTTCACACACAGTTGTAGATGCGTATTGCGGCGTAGGAACGCTGAGCTTGCTTGCCGCAAAACAGGCAAAACAAGTAATCGGAATAGAAGCGGTGCCTGAGGCAATTGAGAATGCAAATGACAATGCCGCATTGAATGAGATCAAAAACTGCCGCTTTATTTTGAATCAAACAGAGAGATACATCCAACGACTGAAAAACATTGATGTCGTTTTTCTTAATCCTCCAAGAAAAGGGTGCGATCCTCAAGTGCTCGATGCTTTAGAAAAATTAAAACCCCAAAAAATCGTCTACGTTTCATGCGACCCCGCGACTCTTGCAAGAGATTTAAAGATTTTATGTCAGAAAGGGTACGCGATTCGGCAAGTCAAACCGGTAGATATGTTCCCGCAGACAATGCATGTCGAAACTGTTGTGCAGTTAAATATTGAAACCTCTGAATAACACTGAGCCGGAGTTATTCAGAGGTTCATAGATGCTGACGTTTACTGGCGGAATCTCTTCAAGGTTTCTTGCCAGTTAATGTTTTTCATAAAGTTATCGATATAAGCGCCCCTATCCAGATCATAGTCGAAGAGGTAGGCGTGCTCCCATACATCCATCACCAAGATTGGGTTGGTACCGGATAGGTGTCCTGTATCGTGCTCATTGATCCAGACATTCATTAGACGCCCCGTTCTTGGATCTTGATATAGAATGACCCAGCCGATTCCTCTAATGAGTCCTGTTGCCTTAAAATCTTTTTTCCAGTTTTCAAAACTCCCAAAGTCACGCTCAATCAATCGATACAGCGTCTGATTTTTATCGAGTTCGCCATTGCCTCCAAGATTTTCAAAATACAGCTCGTGCAGACGCATCCCATCAAACTCCCAGCCAAATCGACGGTTCAACTCGTTGAAGATCGGACCGCTTAAATCACCGCTGTCAACCATTTTCCTAAACTCTAGCAGTAGAAGGTTTGTATTTTTCACATAGCCAGCATAGAGCTTAAAGTGCGCCTTTAACGCCTTGTCGCTAAAACCGGGCATTCCGATTAAGTGCGAGTAGTCTCTCACTTCAAACTGTTTTCTAGGCTCGCCGTAATTGCCTCCATTCGCTTGCCCAACCGCCCAATTAAATGAGGCGATGAGCGAGGAATTTTGGCTTTCATTTGCGGTCAGCCCAATGGAACTTGCCAAAAGCGCCATGATCAATGTCTTTTTTACATGCATTTTTTCAACTCCTTTTGTCAATTGCTGCCAAACTATCAGGAAGAAGAGAGCACTTCAAGGAAAAAATATATTCCTGAAACAGGTCGCGCCCATTTTGCATAAGCAGGTCGAAGAATATTCCTAGATAAGGTAGAATGATTCTATTCAATAACAAAGTGCCATGCTACCACCACTGCCAGAACAGTTACGACCGGCTGAGTTAACCGAGATATTCGGACAAGACCACTTAGTTGGAAAACAAGGTTTTCTCACCCAGATGATCAACTCTAAGCGCCCGCTTTCAGTGATACTCTGGGGACCTCCGGGAACCGGCAAAACCTCAATGGCAAGGCTATTTGCCAAAGCCTTTAGTATGGAGTTTCGCGCTATTAGTCCGATCTTCTCTGGGGTTGCAGACCTAAAGAAAATCATTAAGGATATTGAAGCAACGCCCTTATTAAGCAAAGGCACTTTGCTTTTTGTTGACGAAATCCACAGATTCAACCGCGCGCAACAAGACGCCTTCTTACCCTATTTAGAGAAAGGGACGTTTGTTTTAGTCGGAGCGACCGCTGAAAACCCCTCATTTTATCTAAATAACGCCCTACTTTCTAGACTACGCGTTCTCACTCTCAACCCCCTATCATCCACAGCCCTAAACGAAATTTTAGAACGATATGAACAAAAGAGAAAAAAGCTGACCTTAAGCCAAGAAGCAAGAGAGCTACTGATAAGCTATGCAGGAGGAGACGGGAGATACCTTTTACACTTGGTTGAGAACTTAGAGTCTCTAGATAAGTCTGTAGATGTTGAAACGCTA
>SLOH01000138.1 GCA_007132595.1 Waddliaceae bacterium
ATAAAATTTCAGAAAGATACGCTGTTTCAGGGCCAACAATTGACTTATTTTAAACAAGGCAATCTTGAATGAGCTTTCTATACATCATACTCGCAATCTTAGGTTTAAGTTTTTTAATCTTTATCCACGAACTGGGACATTACTGGGTCGCAAGACGTGTGGGAATGCGCGTTGAAACCTTTTCGGTAGGGTTTGGAAAACCGATATACTCCTGGATTCGCGATGGTGTAAAATGGCAAATCGGATGGCTGCCTTTTGGAGGATTTGTCAAGATCGCCGGTATGGAGACTGACACACGGAAAGATCCTTACAAAATTTCCGATGGCTTTTTCGGGAAATCGCCTTTGGATCGTATAAAAGTTGCCTTCGCCGGGCCCTTTGTTAACCTTCTTTTTGCTTTTCTCGTTTTTGTCATTCTTTGGGTCAGCGGCGGAAGAGAAAAAGGGTTTTCCGAAATGACTACCAAAATCGGATGGCTAGACCCCGAATCTGAACTGTTCCAGCAGGGCATTCGTCCCGGAGATGAAATCGTTGCGTATGAAGGACATAAGGTGAGTAGTGCGAAAGATCATTTGCAAGCGCCACTGCTTGCCGGCAATCAACTTTCGCTCGATGGGTACAAACTCGATGTCGTTTCAGGCGATAGAGAACCCTTTCACTTCACTGTAAACTCGTACCCTCATCCACTTTCTATGAATCAGGAAGTACCGACAGTCGGACTGCTGTCTCCGGCGCGCTATGTGATTTATGATCGATTGCCCAGTGGAAAAGAAAATCCGCTGCCTGAAGGATCTCCTGTGAAAGATGCCGGGCTAACCTATGGAGACCGTGTGTTATGGGCCGATGGTGAGCTGATCTTCTCAGAAGCGCAGCTAAGCAATAACCTCAATGATGATCGGGTTTTAATGACAATTCAGAGAGGAAACGAGACATTTATCGCCCGCGTGCCAAGGGTTCGTGTAAAAGAAATTCATCCTAATACAGAGTTTCGCGAAGAGATCATTGACTGGCAATTTGAAGCAGGATTGAATGGACGGCGCGGCAACGATCTCTATGCAATTCCATACAACTTAACGGCAGACAGTATTGTCGAGGGAGAGCTTAGATTTATTGATAAAGAGAAGGCGCAAGAGGCGTTCCCCGAGACTCTTTTTTCAAAAGTCGATGAAAAACTGCGTCCCGGCGATCGCATCGTTGCAGTTCAAGGAACGCCCGTTCAGCGCTCGCATGAAATACTTGCAGAAATTCAAGAAAAAAAAGTGCAATTGATTGTGCAGCGGGATCCCAAAGCAATTCAAAGAATACAATGGCAAGATGCGGATGAGAAATTTTTTGAAAATGTCGACTGGATGGCGCTTAATGCGATCGTATCCAACATTGGCAGACCGTCTCAGATCAATTCCAGAGGAACCCTCCACTTGCTAAATCCGGTTGCGCCTAAAAAAATGGGCGATCTTCCGGTTACACAAGAAGGCAAGGCATTTGCAACTTCTGCGCGCGCAGAAAGACTGAAAGAAATTGAGGCGATTCAAGACCCTGAGAGGCGCAGGCAGATACTTGATGCCTTTGAGGAGTTAGAAAATCGTCTGTATCTTGGAATCCCCTCTATTCAAGATCGCAAGTTGACTTATAACCCGAACCCCTTCACTCAATTTACTGATATCATTTCTGAAATGGGAAGAACTCTCCGCTCGCTTTTCTCCGGAGCGATGAGCCCCAAATACTTAGCCGGGCCGATCGGAATTGTGCATATGGTTCATCATAGCACAATGCTTGGACTGAAAGAGGCGCTTTTTTGGCTTGGCTTGATTAGTTTGAACCTCGGATTCTTAAACCTCCTCCCGATTCCTGTTCTCGACGGAGGCACAATCGTCTTTTCTCTCTTTGAAATGATTTCCGGTAAGAAGATTAAGCCAAAAATGATGGAGAAGTTGATTCTGCCCTTTGTTATTCTTCTCATCGTTTTCTTCGTTTTTTTAACGTATAATGATATAAGTCGCGTCATAGAGAGAATTTTATAGGAAAAAATGAATGTTTTTTCCTTCCTAAGGAAGGTCTAAAATTTAATTGAACCTGAAATTTTTATATTTTCCCTAAGGAACCTCTGATAAACTCAGGTTTATTAAATTTAGACTGAATTTTTTCTGAAATTTGAAAAAACAATCGAACTTAACTAATTGATAGTTAAGTGACTTAAGTTTTTGTCGAATTTAGGGAAAAAGGCACTAAATTTAAAATGCTGAGTTTATCAGGGGTTCCCTAACTGGCTGAGATGGAAAAAAGTTTATTTTACAACCTTAAGCGAATCCTGATCCAGTATCGCGCGCGTTTTTTTCGAGCCGTGTTGATGATGACCTTAGCGAATGTGCTGCTCGTAGGAAATTCGCTTTTGTTCAGGCAAGCAGTTGCGCAGTTTGACCCAAATGCCGCATCTCCTTTCTCTGGAAATTTGGCAAACTCTCTTTTTCTTTGGGTAGTTGTTCTTCTCTCTGTTGCAACAGCATCCGCCCTTCTAAAATACTTTATGCGCACCGCATTTCTTTATGTAAGCCGAGAAGAAGAAAAGCAAATTCGCGGAGTTCTCTTTGAAAAAATACAAAAACAGTCGATGGCTTTTTTCGACAAACACGGGGTGGGAGATCTGCTGAGCAGACTGACCAATGATGTCTCTGTTTATCGTGAAGTCTTGGGTCCAGGGCTTATGTACCCTCTTTTCTTCGTTACACTTGTGGTCCCGGGGATGGCAGCGCTTTTTTGGATTAGCGCTCCCCTTGCAGTCGTTGCGCTTATTCCTCTGTTTCTGATCCCTCTTGTCAATTTGCTCACGCGTAAAAGATTGTATGACATGTCGTTGCATGTCCAGAACCTGCTTGGGGAGTTGAGTAATATGGTGCAAGAGCACTTCTCCTCTATTCGGGTTATCAAGGCTTACGCAACAGAAGAGCCGCTTTATAGTAAATTTTCCAAAAAGAGCGAAAACTTAGCAAACCAGCAATTTTGGCTTATGGGGTTGCAAGGCACATTGTTTCCATTTTTGAATCTATTGACCAAGCTCACAACCGCAGCCCTTGTTCTTATGGCCGCATTTGTGAATTTTAGAGGGTGGCAAAGGCTTTCGACTGCTGATTTTTTAACGTTTATGTGGATTCAGTCCTACATTTTTTTACCTGTCTTAATGCTTGGCTGGGTGATTCCAGTTTATCAGAGAGGACGCGCGGCGTATCAGAGGCTCTATGAACTGTTTGAGGAACCGGTAGAGGTTCAAGACTTATCAGAGAAAAAGTTGCATATTAAAGAAAGCGCCTCCATCGAGATTAAGAATCTCAACTTTACCTACCCTATGCGTCAAACACCTGTTCTTGTTGATCTTAATCTATCAGTCAAAGCCGGCTCTTTTGTCGGTATTACAGGGCCTGTCGGATCGGGAAAGTCCACTCTCTTTCGTCTTCTGATGAGAGAGTATGAAACCCCACACGGGATGATTTATATTGGGGATCATGAGATTCATGACTATCCGCTCTTTGCGTTTCGAGAAGCGATTGTGACCGTTGAACAAATTCCATTCATCTTTTCGCGGACAATTGAAGAAAATATTCGATTTGGAAAGCAGCAAGCTACAGCAGATGAAATAGACTCTGTGCTTCATCTTGCCGATCTTCATGAAACGGTTCTAGATTTCCCTTATCAATACCAAACAGTCGTGGGCGAGCGGGGGGTGACTCTCTCAGGAGGCCAGGTTCAACGACTTGCAATGGCAAGAGCCTTTCTTGTCGATCGATCGATTTTGTTGCTTGATGATGTTTTTTCCGCAGTTGATAGTAAAACAGAAAATAAAATCTTTTCTGCAATCAAAAGAAACTTTACTGGAAAAACTGTTCTCATCATTACCCATC
>SLOH01000173.1 GCA_007132595.1 Waddliaceae bacterium
AAAGAGTTCTGGAAAGAGCTGGAATCTCGCGGAAAACTTCGGCTTGATGTCGCCTTTTCTCGCGATCAAAAAGAGAAAATTTATGTTCAGCATCGAATGAAAGAAAATAGTAAAGATCTCTTTCATTGGTTGGAAAACGGCGCTTTTCTCTACGTTTGCGGAGATGCTAAGCGGATGGCAAAAGACGTAGAAAAAACACTTCTTGAAATTATTGAGCAAGAAGGGGGGTTATCTGAGCAGGAAGCACGAGATTACGTGAAAAATCTTCGCCGTTCAGGCAGATATTTAAGGGATGTCTACTAGAGGAACCCCTGATAAACTCAGCATTTTAAATTTAGTGCCTTTTTCCCTAAATTCGACAAAAACGCACTCAGTTAACTATCAAGTAGTTAAGGTCAATTGTTTTTTCGAAATATGATTAGCCCGAGCTTATCAGGTGTTTCTTAAGGTTCCTCGTCGACAGCGGTTAAAATGACAAAACATTGAACCCCGTCCCCACATCCAAAATCGGTGAGACCTTCTCCAGTTGTTGCAGTAATGCCCACTTGAGAGGGGGTAATATCGAGGATCCGTGCAATATTTTCCCGCATCATGGGGATTTGTTCGAGCAGTTTTGGACGTTTTGCTTCCAGTGTGATCGCAAGATGATTGATTTGAAGAGAGCCTAATGTTTTCAGGGCCTCTTTAAGGTAAATTTCGCTATCGACAATTCCTTCCTTTAAGCAGAGTTCGTCTGCTATGCCGCCTAAAATGGGGATTGTCGTAAGAGAGGTAATGGCATTGCAAATCGCATGAAAGACCACATCGCCATCAGAGTTCGCATTGAATCCCGGTACACTGTCAAAGAGAATTCCCCCAATGATGCATTGTTTTGATGAGCCTGAGGGTAGAAAGCGATGGCTGTCTTGTCCGATACCGATTTTTGTTGTCATGTGTCTATTCTCTCACAAGATAAAATCAGTTGTCAAGAATCGTCTAAGAGTGGTATCTAAATGAGCATGGAAGTTTTAAAAATAAAGGGCGGCGCAACCCTAAATGGCAAAATTAAGGCGTCTGGCGCTAAAAATGCTGTGACGAAACTGCTTGTCGCATCTTTAGTCTCGGATAAAAAATGCATTTTTTACAATGTGCCAAACATCGGCGATGTCGAGGTCACAGTTGCGCTTTGTAGAGAAATCGGGGCACAAATCCAGTGGGATAAAGAGGCCGGCATTATTGAAACGGTGACACCCGAGCTTAAGACTTCCTACGTACCGCAGCGATTTTCCGGAGCGAACCGCATACCAATTTTGATGATGGGCGCCCTATTAAGCCGCACAGATGAAGAAATTATTGTCCCGACAGTTGGAGGGTGCAATATAGGTCCAAGGCCTGTGGATTTTCATATTGAAGCACTTAGAACTTTAGGGGCTGTGATCGAATATCGCGGCATGAAGCGTGAAGGTGCATATTTTGCTCATGCACATAATGGATTAAATGGAGCAGTTCTTAATCTTCCTTATCCCTCTGTAGGTGCAACTGAAAATAGCATTCTTGCAGCTGTAACGGCAAGAGGAACAACAATTATTAAAAATGCAGCCTCAGAACCTGAAATTTTTGAGCTTATTTTGTTTCTGCAGAAGCTTGGCGCATGTATTACGGTCGATGTCGATCGAACAATCCGCATTCAAGGAACACGGCGGTTTTACGAGGTTGAACATACAGTGATACCCGACAGAATCGAGGCAGTTTCTTGGGGTATTGCCGCTATTGCAACAAAGGGCCGAGTATTCATTGAAGGAGCGAATCATGAACATATGATCACGCTTTTAAACAAGGTACGCGAAGTTGGCGGCGGATTTGATATTAAAAAAGGCGGAATTGAATTTTTTTATGATGGACCTTTCCAAGGTGACATTCATTTAGAAACCGATGTACACCCTGGGTTCATTACCGATTGGCAACAACCGTTTGTGACCCTTTTGACGCAGGCGACAGGAACTTCTGTGATACATGAAACTGTGTATGAAAATCGCTTTGGCTATACAGATACTTTAGTTGAGATGGGCGCAGACATTACCCTTTTCCGTCAGTGTCTAGGGGGAAAAGAGTGTCGATTTGCAACACAGTCTCACGCCCACAGCCTCATTGTCAAGGGACCAACACCTCTGACGGGGGGACAGATCCAAATTCCAGATCTGCGTGCGGGGTTTGCGTATTTGATGGCAGCTTTAATCGCCGAAGGAAACAGCACAATTTCCGGTCTGAGATTTCTCGATCGCGGTTATGAGGCAATTGTCGACAAGCTTGGCAATCTTGGCGTAGAAGTTACTCGCGTAAAAGAACAGGTGAAAAAAGAAAAAGAAGCGCCGACTTTAGTCGCAAAATAACGACTTGCATTTCGTTTGACTTATCCAACCTCTGAATCTCTTGAGTCTCTTTACATTTAGCGCACTTTTACAAAAATTCGATAGAATCACATTCGCTTAAGCTTCAAAGCTTCAGATCGACTATTTTTTTAAATTTTAGAAAAATCCATCCAAAATTCAGCGGAAGCCAGAATGATTCATAGGCTCCTTAGATTGAAAATTGGTGAAAGTTATAACTCAATATAGTATGATAGTTCTTATGGCAACAATTCCTAATTTCATATCGTTTCTACGATTACCTCTTGGTTTGTTTTTCTTAACTCACGATATCTATACGCGCACTATTGTTGTTGTCCTCGCTTTATTGACAGATGGACTTGATGGCTATATCGCTCGTCGCTACCGTCAAACCAGTCTTTTTGGCACTTTGTTAGATCCGATTATGGATCGCTTTTTTGTCATGTTTACCATCTCGATTCTCTTCTTTGAAAACAAGATTTCATATGGGGAGAGCCTGACTCTTTTTTCACGAGATTTTGCCGTGTTTCTATACGGGTGTTATTTAATGATAAGGGGAAAACTCAGTCGCGTCCATTTTCGTGCGATTATGATTGGGAAAGCAACAACCTTTTTCCAATTTCTTGTCATATTGGCTCTGATCTTTCACGTACAGATTCCAAGCTTCATCTACACTCTCTTTGTTGTCCTAGGGTTTCTTGCCCTTGCCGAACTCTATCTCACTTCCAGTCACTCGCGTAGCCAAACCAAAAGCGCTTAGAAGCTTTTCTAACACTTACCTGGATAAGTGGGTCTCTATATCGTATATGATAAAAACCGGTAACAATATTATCCGAATGCTAAATGATAGTACGAGGTCAAAAGTCATAGGTATACCGTCAAAAAAATTGGTGTAAGGATTTCACATTTAGGCTGAGGGGAGAGGGTTAAGCTAAAGGCAATATCTTCTTATTGCCGCTGAGAGTAGAACGCGAGATTTTGGATGTGATTAGTCTGTACGAGGTCTTCGGTTGGAAGGAAATAGATAGGTATAGGGAAATTGGCAGGTGCTCTTGAATTCCAAGCAACAATTGTCTTCACAGAGTTTGCCTAATCTGAAACAAGAATGCGCGTTTATCGTGTGATTTAAGCCCAAGCAACATCTTCTTTGTCGCTAGCTGCTTGATCTGAGACAAGGGTGTGAAACTGACGGCCCAGCGTACGCGTTGAGATAATCCACATTACAGTGACGATCGTAATAATTGTCGCAACAGCAGGTGACGAGGCGCCGAGTGAGCCGAAAGTGAGAAGCAAGCCTTGGTGTATAAGCGAGCCTCCGGATTTTCCAAATCGTGAACCTACGCCATCGATAGCGGCTTTCCCGCGCAGCTTGCTTTCATGATCGAGCGGAATAAACGCCATCTCTTTAGTCGCGTCAAAAACAGAGTACTTGGCTGCCTTGCTAAAGCAGTTTTGGAATGCGCCAAAGAAAACGACCATTTGTAGAGGGGTCGCAGCAAAAAGAGACATCGAAAGTCCGGA
>SLOH01000179.1 GCA_007132595.1 Waddliaceae bacterium
ATTTTGCACGAGAGATTGTTTCGCAATTTAGCGATGAGAAGAGTGAGGATCACATCCCGCTCGAACCGGTTCAGTATGTTGAGGAGATTTTTCAACAATTTGAGTCAGAAGGGCTTTTTCAGTCACTTGAATCAGAAATATCAGAATCAAAGCAGGATGAAGGGTTTGAGGAGACGGTAGAGGGTAATGAAGAAGATGCGCTTGCTCTGACACGCAATCGCTTAAGTCACCTCTTATTCGTTGTGCAAGAAGAGCCAAATGAGGCGGTTAAAATTATTTCTGAGAATAATTTTCCACAGGCAATCAAGCGACTTAATGCAAAGTCACGCACATATCTCTCGAGGGCAAAAAAAGCTTTAGTGATTCATGATTTAAGTCACAAAAATGTCTCGATTCAAGATGCTGATCGGGCGTTATTCCACAAAATGTCTGTGGAAATGTCAAAGTTACTACTCCTAAAGACAGGGGGAGTGAATTTTGGAATGATCGAAGATATGGAACATCTCATTCCCGAGCGATTTATTGATACCGTAGCGATCCATCACCTGTATTTCATACTTGCCGATTTACAACACAATCAGTCGATTTGGAGTCAAATAGAAGAAATACGCCCCCCGAAATCGAAACACATTGCCTCAGATTCTGCGATTCGAGTTGCTCTTGGGTTATCTCATGAGGAATTGATCACCAAGCGGCACGCCCAAATTTTTGTTTTAAGTGCGTTACTTGGGCATTTAAGACAGGCCAATGCGGGGACCTGTTTTGCGACAGCCTGCCTAATAAAAGCGCAATTCAGTAATAGTAAAGTTTTTGTCGAAGATCTCATTCAGATGACAGAGCACGGCTACATTGAACGAATTGTCAATGGTGTACTGACGAAGTTTCCGTTTATTGAAAGAGTGACTAATGAGCATCTGAACACAATTATTACCTTAGGAACAAAAGGTCAGATTCTCAACACGCAGTGTTACGGCCTGATTCCGGACCGAGAGGATCACTTTCCAAAAACGCAAAAAGGGCATTATCTTTATGACTCCCCGGGAATTATCTCGGCCTGTATGGCTCTTAAAATCAAAAATATCAACGAAGCTGTTTTAACGGCGCAAAGTTGGCTGCCAAAGACATTTTCAGTCAATTGTCTGCTCAAACAACTGGCAAAATTTTCCCATTCATCACAGCTTAATTCCCACCAACTCCGATCTGAGAAAAATCGATCGGAAGAGGAGCTTCTTGCGAAAGCGCAGTTTGCTTTTGGTGCGCAAACAAACCACCCCCTCCACAGAGCATATGAGCAAACAGCCGCATCAATGCCACCCATCTTTGGATCGCAATACGGAATGAATATTGCGATGATCGAAATTATGAGAGAAATCATTGATCATTCATTCAGTCACCTATCAAAAGATGAGAAAAAAATTTACGATGAAATTCTTGATGAAAGTTTTCTTCCGATGATGACTCGAATGAGATACCAGTATAACCCGCATGTTGACGATGCCGAATTGCTCTTTAACAATCATAGTTACGGAACAGTCAGTCATTCAAACTATGGGTATGAGCTGTACGATACAGGTTTGCCCAAAGATTTCATCTACTCAACGAATGTGCTTCGAGCATTTCATAAAAAATTGACACAAGTCAAGCCTCATACATTTGTCGAGTTTCCACCGACTCACGAGTGGAAATCGATCGGCACACCGGAAAAATTTCAACGGTTTCTTCAGGATGTCATTCTTAAAACAGCTGAGTATTTAGGCGGAGGGTACAAATATACACCTAGAGCAGAGGCATTATGTCGGGAGGTTGCAAGCCTAAAGTTCATCAAAAAAATGATTACAGAGGTATACGATCAGCTGGGAAGTTCGCGTATGCTAAAAAGAAATGCACACAATATCGAGTCAAAACCTTGGGTATTTAAGTGGGGCGGAGACTTTAATGCGGTTCTCAAAACCTACTTTGGATTTCGCTCCGCTCCATCAAAAATGAAAAGGTTCAACGGCACTCCAAAAGAAGTGCTTGCAAAGTGTATGAATTTCCTAAAGAAACAACCGGATGACCTGAAAGAATCCTACCGAGATCCGAGAAACCCAATCATCGTGAAATCTCCTGTTCACGCATTTTTATTGCGTGGGTCGGAAGAGAGTTTTCAAGCCGCCTGGCAATCTGATCTTTCGACTAACGACTACATCAAAAAGCATGTAGAAATCCCCGGAAAAGCTCTAGCGAACCGCTCTTTAAGTCGCAGAGAAACTCAATTAATTATCGACTTTATCGCAGAAAACAGCTGGCCATGCCGCGCGCACGAGAAAAATGACTGGGTACGTCAGGAACTGACTGAAAAATCCAAAGAGATTTTTGACCAACTGATCGAGAATCATCCGTCACCAAGCGTAGAAACTATTACAAATATTGTCTGTATCAGCCGGGCGCAAGACCCTAAAATTGGAGAACGCAACAAAATGTGGGAGAGCTATTTCACAAGAATATTTGATAACTATTCAGTCACGTTAGACATAAAAGATCCTAACCGAATAAAAAAACTGATGCATTTTGCAAGAAATCGAAAGGACAGCCGCGCACTCTCTAAAAATGCATCCGCTCAGTTTCTCAATCAGATGAAACAACTTCCAGCAGGAATCACAATTAAAGAGTTTAGAAACAAGGTGCTAGATGCCGCCTACAAGGCGCATTGCAGTGATATAAAGAACGAAGATCCCGGTTGGATTAAGGCGCTGTCTCCATACTTGGATACGAAAATTGTTTCCGTACTTCCCAATGAAGTGCAGGAGCGGCTCATTGACTCGGGAATTGTGACGCATGATACAAATTGGACAATTGGCATTTACAATATCCACTTTATCTTCTTGGTCAATCCTGCAACGGAAGAAATTGAGCTTGCCAAATACATTCCCGATCTTGAAGAAATTCATTTCATGAGACAAGAGCCTTGGTTTCCAAAAGGCGAGAACCACGGGTGCTGGGGGTTTCCCGATAACTATCGCGCCTGGAAAGAGACGCCAAAGTTTGGTTTAGCAAAACACATTATTTTGCCTGAATTAAGGAAAGCATGAAACTTCAGATTCATTAGATTTTTGCTGATTTTTTTCTAAAATTCGAAAAAACAATCTACCTAACTATTTGATAATTAGTTGAGTGCGTTTTTTTTCGAATTTTAGGAACCTATGATAAAAATGCGGCCCCTTCTAACACGACCCTACAATACTTTGAGGATATCTTTTGAGAGTACGATCACAACTTCAATTGCAATCAGAACAATGATAATCCATTCAAGCCGGGAAGAGTGACGGTGCTTGAGCTCCTCACTTAACATCTCATACAGCTCGCTCATGACATGGAGCTTTTGATTCACGATATCCACTCGATCTTTTATATCGACATAGTTTGCAGTTAATGTGTAGGTTGGCTCCAACTCTTCATAATCCCAAAAAAAGTCAGGCTCATCGAGTAGGTCAAAATGGAGGTTGATCGAACTTTTATCCACATAAAGCTTTCCCATTTTTTTTCTGAGCTGATGACTTGAGAAGGGTTGTTTTCCTGTCTTTGCTAATTGGAGCGGAATCGGTTGCATTTCTTCAATTGTTTTTTCAATTCGGATTTCGAACACTTCAAGTTTTGCAGACTGCGCCAGGGCATGGCTGACTGCAAGCTTAGTCAAAGGATCATGATTGGGAAGAACGATGCACTTTTCTTTTATCTTAAAAAGATCCCCATACACATAGACAAACTCATCTTCAACGTACTGATCGAACGCTGCCTTTGAAAACTTCAATGCAATATCAAGATATTTCTGATGTTCCTCTTTAGAAATTCCCCA
>SLOH01000143.1 GCA_007132595.1 Waddliaceae bacterium
AGGGCGCATACCTTGATATCCAAAACTATTATGCCAAGGTCTTTTCTCTTTCGGAAAGATCCCATATCGTTTTGCATCCGGCCATTGGCCCATTAGAAAGTGTGATCAAGCAAAAAATCCGAAATATCACTCTATCATCTGAATCAGAGATGGAGCTTGAGCTTGCAGAAATCTCTTTTGAAAACGTCTCGATCAGCGGCTCTTTACGGGTAATTGCTGAAAATCCCCTAGGGAAATCCACATGTCATTTAAAAAATATTATCATCGCGAATCGGGGAATCGACAAGGCAAGTGCGCACCCTCTTTGGCAGCATCGACCGAGTCGCGAGGAGAGCTTAACGATTGAGCTAGAAGAAGGAGCTGAGTTTTTTGCTGAGAACGTTACGTTTAAAGGAGAGCATCGCTTTTACGTAAAGGCGGGCACCCGGCTGGTGGTTCATGAGTCTGACGGAATTCTTCTCTTTCGAGAAGAAAAAGCCCCCTCTCCTTCTTGGAAATGGGAGTACAGCTATGACGAGGAAAGTCGAGTCGTTTTAAGAAAAGTTTTGTCATGACTTTTAAGCATAATTCCGGTAAAATCCTTAATTGCCATTCGAAAGGATTTATATATGAACGAAGAGCTACAGGAAAGAGTGAAAAGCCTCGAATCGCGTATTCTTCATATGTGGAGGTATCTTTGACCTGGCCAATAAAGAGTCTAAGGTCAAAGAGCTTGAAACGCAGATGGAAGATCCCGAGTTTTGGGCGGATTCCGATACGGCGCAAAATGTGATTGCCAAGTGCAATGAATTAAAGAATTGGACAGTTCCTTATTACGAGCTGAAAAGTCGATTCGAAGATTTACACTCCCTTTTGCCCGAAGCGTTTGAGATCGAAGACGAAGAATTGCAATCGGATCTCCTGCAAGAACTCGAAGAAGTGGAACAGGGGATTTCTGATCTTGAAGTTAGAAAAATGCTTTCGGGCGAGCTGGATCCTAAAAATTGCTTTTTGAGCATTAATGCAGGTGCTGGCGGGACAGAAGCGTGTGATTGGGTTCAAATGCTCGCCCGCATGTATGAAAGGTGGGGTGGAAAGAAAAAGTGGAAAGTCGAGGTAATCGATAAAGTCGATGGCGAAGTTGCCGGGATTAAAAGCATAACCTTGAAGTTCTCAGGTGACTTTCCCTTTGGCTATTGCAAGGCTGAAAGAGGGGTGCATCGACTTGTTCGTATCTCGCCCTTTGATAGCGGGGCGAGACGACACACAAGCTTTGCCTCCGTTGATGTCATACCGGAAATTACAGATGAAATCGAGGTGGATATAAAGCCTGATGAAATTCGCGTGGATACTTTTAGGGCATCCGGAGCCGGTGGACAACACGTCAATACCACCGATTCTGCCGTGAGGATGACCCATACGCCCACAGGAGTGGTCGTTTCGTGTCAATCCGAACGAAGCCAAGCGCAAAACCGTGCAACTTGTATGTCGATGCTTCGCTCTCGACTGTATGAGCTGCAAGTGATGGAGCGTGAAAAGGCGCTCAAAGATGAAGTGGGAAGCGAGAAGATGGAGATTGCTTGGGGAAGTCAGATTCGGAACTACGTATTTCAACCCTATACACTTGTTAAAGATACAAGAACAAAAGTACAGTCGACAGATATTAATGGCGTGATGAATGGAGATCTTGATCTTTTCGTCAATGCATACCTCAAAGAGGGAGGTTAAAAATGGTGAAACAGCCGGAAAATACAGGACTTAAAATTCGTTATACAGAGCCAAGCGACGCCGAGTATTTAAAGAATTGGCTGACGGATCCCTCGATAAAGAAATGGTTTCCGATGATGGACGAGCCGGAGATTGTAGATGCGGTCAAGCGCTGGATTTACTTTTATCGGTATAAGTGCAGTTTAACAATCACAAAAGACGGCGTTCCATGTGGAATTGCCACCCTCTATTTGCAGCCGTATCGAAAACTGGCGCATCAGTGTGAATTTGGGATTATCGTTGGTGGTGAGTATCGCAACCAAGGGATTGGAACAGAGGTTTTGAACTCACTCATGCATTTAGCTAAAACGTTCTTTAAAATTGAGATTTTACACCTTCAGGTATATGCAGACAATCCGGCGATTCGCCTGTATGAACGCTTCGGTTTTAAAGAGTTCGGCCGTCAAAACGGATGGATTAAAGAAGAAGACGGTACATTTACCGGAAGGATCTTTATGGAAAAATACTTATAATATATGCGGAGTGATCACCGATGACAATAGGAAACCAGTTGCACAAAATTTTAGAGCAGCACGCGAATACGCGCATTAAGTTGAGGATTAACGATAATCATTCAACCGTTTTAAGTGTCCGCTCTTACCCCGATCACATTCGCGTTTCCCTTCACCGTTTATTTCTTACAGCCCCAGCAAGCATCCTGATGGACTTGGCCGCCTATATCAGTGGAAAAATTCGAAAACTGACACCAAAAGTCAAAGCATTTATGGAAAGCGCGATGGAGAGACTCGATTACTCCTCTCGTGTCAAAGGAAGTGCACTTTTAACAATCGGAACACATCATAATCTCATTAACCTCTTTGAAGAGATTAATCACCGGTACTTTGATAATGAAGTGAAGTGCCGTGTGACATGGTTTGGGCGAAAATCACGCGCGGCTGGCTCTAGTGCAACCCTTGGATTGTATAGCCACCCAATGAAGCTTATTAAAATTCACCGGCGCTTGGATCAGCCATTTGTTCCCGAGTACTTTATTTCATACGTGATCTATCATGAAATGCTACATCAAGTGTGTCCGACCTATCATGACGCATTAGGAAGGCATTACGTCCACACAAAAGAATTTAAAAGACGCGAGAAGCAATTTGAATATTTTCATGAAGCCAGTCAATGGTTAGACGATAACGAACATTTAATTTTCAATTAGGGGAAAAGATGGCCGGACACAGTAAATGGGCAAATATCAAACACAAGAAAGGTCGAGCAGATGCGAAAAAAGGAAAAATTTTCTCTCGAGCTGCAAAGGAAATTATCAGTGCAGTAAAAGAAGGAGGCCCGGATCCTAAAGGAAATCCTCGCTTGCGTTTAGCAATTGACAAAGCAAAATCATCAAACGTTCCGAATGACATCATTGACCGTAATATTAAAAAAGCCTCAGCCTCCGATCAAGCCGATTACGAAGAGCTCAGCTATGAGCTGTATGGTTATGGGGGAGTCGGGATTTATTTGGATATTATGACCGACAATCGCAATCGCATTGCCTCTGAAATCCGCATTGCAATCAATAAAAAAGGCGGTTCAATTGCAAATCCCGGTGCTGTCGCGTATAACTTTGATCGTAAAGGGCTGATTCAAGTCTCTAAAGAAGGTGTCGATGAAGACGAGCTGCTTCTTGCAGCAACAGAAGCGGGCGCTGAAGATTTTGACGAAATGGATGAGGCGTACATCGTCATTACAGACCCGACGAGCCTATATCAAGTGAAAGAAGAGTTAGCAAAGCTTGGCTTCAAATGCATGGAGACATCCTTGGAAATGATACCCAAAGTCACAGTCGAAGTAGATGAAGAGACCGGTAAGTCAAATGAGGCATTGATTGAAAGGCTCGAAGAGATAGAGGATGTCGACGCTCTCTTTCATAATATGGCAGGTGAATAAAGGAGGCCTGATCAACTCTGGTTCCTAAAGGACCCTCTGATAAACTCAGGTTTTTTAAATTTTGACTGAATTTTTTCTAAAATTCGAAAAAACAATCGAGCTTAACTATCTAGTAGTTAAGTGAGTGCGTTTTTATCGAATTTCGGAAAAAAGGCACTAAATTTAATAATCTGAGTTTATCAGGGGGTC
>SLOH01000176.1 GCA_007132595.1 Waddliaceae bacterium
GACCGCAGAGCCATTGGACTGCCGGCTCCTGCCCGCGGGCTTTTTTTAGTGGATGTTGACTACCCGAGCGAACTGATTTTAGATAGCGACTCGTAGCAGTTGACTCCCCGATTTTTAAATTGAGGAATTTCCGGGTATTCCACTTTTGTCACCAAAACAGGCGTAGCATCAATTCCAAGCAAGGCATTGATCCCCCTTGGTGTATCTTCAAAGCCAATGAGTCGATCGCCCTTCTTAGCTAAGCGCTCCATTGCCGTTTGGTAACACGAAGGATCCGGTTTTGCCCGTCCATAATCTTTTCTTGTGACCCAGTGATCAATTGTTTGTAAAACATCAAACCGCTCTTGTAGCGGACGCACTTGGGATCTGCTTGAATGTGTCACCACACATGCGGGAATTCTAGCTTCACTCAGGGCCTTGAGAAGATTTTCGACCCCGGGCATTAGAGTGACTTCAGCCGACGCCAATAAATCTAGGTATGCGCGCTTTTTTTCCGGATAAAGCACATTCCAGTCTGACTCTTGCGCTTCAAGTTCAGGTAGCGCATCAAAAATTGCACGCCTAAGCGTGGCTGTGTCATAATGCGCTGAGAGACAATACTGTCTGAAACTCCAATCAAGAGTAAACCCACGATCTTGGCACATTTTTTGGTATGCTTTGAAGTGAAGCTCCTCAGTATTCACCAAGAGTCCGTCGAAATCAAAGAGAAAGAGTTGAAATTGCTTAATCCATTCCATATCATATGAGAATAACATAATGAAAAAATATACGCTCCTTCTTCTTATCATTTTTTTCGGTAGTCTCGATGCTCATGAGAGCGGGATAAAAGGCGGCTATATCAGCCGAAAGCATGGCGAAAAAACGCTCCCGTCGCTCTCTTACGAAAAAAAACAGCGCCCCCCATACTCATGGGAAAACGACTTTACACGTAGACATTTCCCCATTACTAAAGAGCATTTTCGCTGCCGTGGATCTGGGTTAAATGAGGAGAGGATCGAAATAGAAGGCGAAGAGACAGTTGTGATCCGCGACTGCCTGGACGGACATCGACACACACTCCCCATTCATAACGACAAAGAATTCATCTATCCGATTCTGATCGATATTTTAAACCATATTCAAGATCAAACAGGGAAAAAGGTTGTGATTACTTCCGGACATCGATGCCCCGATCATAATCGCTATGTTGACCCCTCAAAAGAAAACGAGACATCCAAGCATCTGATTGGGGCTGAAGTCTCCTTTTATGTAGAGGGAATGGAAGATCAACCTCTCAAAGTTGTCGACCATATTTTGGGCTATTACCCAGACTCTAACTTCAGCAGGTTCGAAAAGAAGACAAACGTTTCCACCCTGCCCTGGTATAACAAAGAAATTTTTATCAAGCTATTTTTAGAAAATGAAGGCCGCAACAAAGATAATTCCCACTCCTTTCCCTATTTGAGTATTCAAGTCCGGTTTGACAAAGATAGCCAGGAACTCGTTTCTTATACTTGGAAAAAAGCGCATCGAGGATTTAAGAAAAAATAAAATCCTTCTCGCCGAAGTAGACCGAACAGTTCTTTAACCAAGAGTGAATATCATGAGATTGCACACTCTTTCTCATTTTTTTCATTCGCGCCACTCGCTCTTCCTTAGGCATATGGATAGCTCTATGGATACTGCACTTGATCTCTTCAATATTAAAGGGATTGACAACTAAGCAAGCGTCAAGCTCAGCAAAGGCACCTGCAAATCGCGAAAGAATTAAAACACCATCATTATCTGAGTGCGCAGCCACAAACTCCTTGCACACCAGGTTCATCCCGTCTCGAAGCGGGGTCACCAACGCAATATCTGCCGCCAGGTATAGGGCAACGAGTTCTTCAAATGAAACGGTATGATAATGATAGTGAATCGGGATCCAATGAGCCGTTGAATGAGTCCCGTTAATTCTTCCCACAATTTCATCCACTTCGCGCTTCAGGCCTCGATACGATTCGACAGCCTCTCGACTCGGAACCACAATTTGATGAAGAATAAATTTCCCCCTTAGCTCCGGCGACTCGTTTAACAGCGATTCAATTGCAAGTAATCGCTCCTTAATCCCTTTGGAGTAGTCGATACGATCCACCCCAATGATCATCTTGCATTTGCCAACCTCTTGTTTAATTTGCTCACACCTCTTTGAAACAGAATCTGTCTTGCTTACACTGTCTAGATTTGTAAAGTTAACAGAAATTGGATTGACAAATAGCTGAGAAGAAGAATTCACTAATTGGTGATTTTCAATCGCCCCTTCAAAATTCATCAGGTATTGCCGGTGATGAAATCCGACGCTATTGCAGCAAAGCATTGACTCCAAAATTGTGCGACTCCAAGGTAAAATCGAAAAAATATCATTATGAGGAAAGGGGATATGCAGAAAAAAATGGATCTTCAATTTTGGTCTTAAGGCTCGCAAAAAGTAGGGAACGAGGAATAATTGATAGTCTTGAATCCACACAATATCGTCATCGCCTGCCACTTGATCAATGTATGCGGCAAATTTTTTATTCACATCTTGATAGACTTCCCATGTCGAATGGTCGAGCGCGCATTTCTCAAAAAAATAATGAAAAAGAGCCCATAGAGTCTGGTTTGAGAAGCAGTTGTAATATTTATCGACTTCTCTTTCAGACAATGGAATACAGCCGAGCTGATAGCCCTCTTCACCGTTTGGACTTATTTCCTGAGTATTTACAAGTTTTATCGAAGAGAGGTCATAATTATCTTTTAGATACCCATCCCAACCGAGCCAAATCGCCTGTTTTTTCTTCGCAATCGGATCGAGTGCTGTAATGAGTCCTCCAGCTGATTTTTCCCAATCTGTATCGTTAATTCGAGTATAAGGGAGGCGGTTAGAGACAATAATGAGCTTTTCATCTTTCGAAAACATAAGGCAGGTCATGGGTGAAATTCTATTTTTCACATTAAAAAAATTTATAATAACATGCAATATCAATAATTAAGTAAAAAACCATAAGAGTCTTCTTACTATAGAAAATAATTAATCGCATTTAGACGGATCGATCTAGCCGATTTTTATATTTACAGCTCGCAAATAAAATCAGAAAGTCTTTTCAATTGAGATTTTGAACAGATTTCCTCGTCCACCTTTTCACCACCCCATAAAAACTAAAAAAAAAAAAAAAACATTCAATGACAACAGACGCTGTGTTCCAGTGATAGAAGAGTGAGAATAGAATCATTAAGGACCCAACCCCATTCACTAGGGAATACGAGAGGTCTGTGATCTTTAGATAAGACTCTTGCAAGAGCAAATATGCGATCAGAATACATGTCACACCGACAATCCCCACAATATCTGCAAAATGTTCAATACTCAAAGCCGCACCTCAGAGAGCTTGGGAATCGTTTCAAAAAACTCTCTACGGATAGGATCTTGCAAAAACGCGCCGCTTAAGTCCATTGTTCTTGTCATTGCATCCTGATCTTGAATCCCCCGCATACGCACGCAAAAGTGCATGGCATCTACAACAACTGCAACATCCGGCGTCTCAAGTATTTCTGACAAAGCTCCAGAGATTTGCTTTGTCATTCTTTCTTGCACTTGTGGGCGCCTTGCAAAATAATCTGCTAAACGGTTGAGCTTAGAGAGTCCAATCACACGGTCCTTGGGAATGTAGGCGATATGACAGTAACCGATAATGGGAACAAAATGATGCTCACATACACTTTGAACCGAAATATTGGATTCAATCAAAGGGCTTGTGTACTGAAATTTATTTTTCTGCGTAGTCATCCTTGGAAATGCGCTCTCCTTGAGCCCTTGAAATAATTCCATC
>SLOH01000061.1 GCA_007132595.1 Waddliaceae bacterium
CATTGAATGGACATGGAAAAGTGAAAAAAAATACTTTCGATATTCAGCACTTGATGGCTCGCAATCTTGAGATGTATTTGGGGAGTGAAAAGAGGCGATTATCTGTCTCAAAAGCGTGCGGAGCCTTTTGTTTGCATTCGCCAAAAGAGATAGATGGTGAGGTGTGTCTCTTCGGGGCTGACTTGTTTTCTCATAATCAAATACCCATTTTTCAAAGGTTTCAGATCGAACTGCTTTTAGAAAAAACAGTGGTGCGAGAGCTTTTTGTCCGAGGGGTTTACAGAGGGGCAAAGATTGCGCTTAATCGCCAGATTAAAGGTGAAGAGGAAGAGATTTCTTTGTCTCTTAATGGCTTAAAATCAGAAGATAGATTGTTTAACATTGACTCTCATCTCGAGCAGGTCAAGGGTGATACGCGCATCTCTATGCAAATTGATGAGTGTCATCTAAAGCATCATACAAAAAGAGAGTGGGATTTGCAGCTGAGGCCCACAGGCTCCATTCTTGGATTTATTCCTCCTTGCTTTCGTGAATTTCTTTCAAAAGAGGACGATGTCCCATGCCATGCTGCCGCGCTAAGTGTCACATGCGGGCCTTATCGATTTCAAACAGAGAATATTGAGAAAAAAGGAGATGGCTTCTATGCAGAAAAGGTCCATGTAGACTCGCCGATCGGCCCTTTATATATTCCAAAAATGGATTTTAGTGAGAACGGAAATTTTTATATGACTAGGGTCGAGGGAAGCAACTTAAAACCCAAAGTCTCTTGGCTGCCAAAAACGCTTGTCTTACACAATTTCCAAATGGAAAATTGCGCAGGGTCATTTAAAAACCCGGACCTTCTGACAGGAAAAGGAACGGTGACATTTTCCAATCGGAGTAAAAAGAAAGCGGCGACTCCTATTTTCTCTCTCCCGAAAGGCTCCAAGATCGATCCGGTTCTTTTAAATCCTGTGAAAGGAACGCTTGAATTTACTCTGGGTGAAGGAGAGATTCAGCTAACAAGACTTAAAGATGTCTACAGCGAAGCCAAGATGTCGAAGCTCTCTCTTGATAATCGATTTCAATCGACCATTGGAATGGATGGCACTCTTTCTCTACAGCTTCAAATTAAGCCATACAATGTGCTTTATGCCCTTTCCGAGTTATTTTCGATTTCTATTGCAGGAACTTGGGATCAACCGATTGTCCACATTGATAAAAGAGATTAGGCGATGCAAAGCGTTTTACACCCGATCTTGACATTTTTATACCCGCCGCAATGCTATCATTGCCAACTGCCACAAGAGAGTCATCAGCATCTTCTTTGTAAAGATTGCCTTGGGCTTTTACAACTGTCAAACGTAAAGCTCGGTCGTATTGCAACGGCATTTGAGCTAGATGGACCTGGAGCATCACTTTTGCATCGTTTACGAAAAAAGGGCAGTGAACATATAGCTGAGGCGCTTGCCTCCTTTTTACTGATGCGGTGGGACTCGCTCAAGTGGCCCATGCCCGATATGATTACCTATGTACCAAGTCCATGGCTTAGGTGTTTAGATCGGGGGTTTACACCCAGTTTACTCTTAGCGAAATACACGAGCCGCTTATTCGATCGGCCCCTATACTCTCTTTTGCACAGTAACTATCACCTAGCTCAAGTGAATTTGAGTCACGCGCGGCGAAAAGAACTTCCCCTCAATTGTTTTTCACTTAAAAAAAATCAAAATCTACAAGGGAAAGTTATTTTGCTCATTGATGATCTGATCGGAACTAGAACAACGATGAATCAATGCATTGAGGCACTTAGTAGCGGCTTCCCAAAAGCGGTCTATGGCTTGACTGTATGTGGCGCAATCGACTAAATTCATTATAGTATTAAAACTAAAGGATCCTTGTGGTTGATATTTTAGCATTTGGAGCGCACCCCGACGATATTGAATTTGGATGCGGCGGCATCTTAGTGAAGATGTCGCAAAGCGGTGCGTCTATCGTTTTAGCGGACCTGACTTCCGGAGAAAAGGGAACGAATGGGACTGCCAGTATTCGTCGAAAAGAGGCAGGAGAGGCAGCACATACGCTTGGAGTGCCGCGTCTGTTTTTAGATTTTGCTGACTGCGAGTTAGAGGATAACTATGAAAGCCGCCTGAAGATCGTTGAGGTGATTCGCGAATATAGGCCAAAACTTGTACTTGCTCCTGACATCAGCTTCGCTAAAAATCATCCCGACCACGTGGCTTGTGGAATGATGGTCAGAGCGGCGTGCCGTTTTGCCCGTTTTTCAAAAATTCTTCCCGATCTTCCGATTCATCGGGTGGGAGGGGTACTTCATTACCCGAGTGCATCAAATGATCATGTGGATTTCATAGTTGATGTCTCTCCACATGTGGAGAAGTGGACAAAAATGATTGATGCCCATGTCTCTCAAATGCAAACGATTAATTATAAGGATCGTGTTTTGCGTACGGCCTCTCGCCTTGGGTCGCTCATCGGTAGTGATTTTGCGCAAGGTTTGATTAAAGAAAACCCTGTGATTATCGATGATCTAATGCTCCTTTCACAAGGGATAAAAGAAATTTAATGCGTATTGGGATTGTGTGTTACCCAACGCTTGGCGGAAGTGGGATTGTTGCGACGGAACTTGGGCAAACGCTTGCTAAAGATGGACACGATGTCCATTTTATTACGTATGAGGTACCCTTTCGTTTAAAAGTTGAAGATCCCCGGATTCATTTCCATAAAGTCGAGATCAACCGGTATGATCTTTTTGAATATCCCGATTATGCACTGACACTTGCTGTTAAAATTGCTCAAGTGTCGGATCAATACCAGCTTGACATCTTGCATGTGCACTACGCCATCCCTCATGCCACAAGCGCCTATCTTGCCAAACAGCTGACTCGTACGTGTAAGCCGGCAATTATCACAACCCTTCACGGCACAGATATTACTCTCGTGGGCAAGGACCCGGCGTACTCTGAAATTGTGAAATTTAGCATTGGACACAGTGACCGAGTGACTGCAGTTTCAAACGATTTGGCTAAAACGACAAGAGATTTTTTTCATATAGACGAGCCAATTGAGGTGATTCATAATTTCTTTATCCCTGATAAAGAATTAATTGGAAAAAAGCCAATGCGTGGAAATTTTGTGAATGCAGAGGAAAAGCTGTTTTGTCACTCTTCGAATTTTCGATCAGTCAAGCGTGCGGAAGATGTCATTAAAATTTTTCATCTGGTAAACAAACAGCTTCCTTCAAAGCTTCTCCTCCTTGGAACAGGACCGCAAATCGAAGATGTCCATCATCTTGTTAAAGACCTTCAACTTGAAAAAGATGTCTACTTTCTCGGAAAACAAATAGAAGTAGATCCATACATTGCCAGTTCCGATCTAGTTTTACTCCCAAGCTCTCAGGAGAGTTTTGGGCTTGTTGCTTTAGAGGCTATGGCTTACGGCGTCCCTGTCATCGCAACAAAGACCGGCGGACTTCCGGAAGTTGTGCTTCACGAATCGACAGGATTTTTAGCTCCGGTTGGAGACATCGAACTCATGTCTGACTATGCACTTAAAGTACTGTCTGACGATGAGCTTTATAAGAAAATGAGTATGTCCTGCATTGAACGATCAAGCCAAGAATTTTCTGTTGATAAAATTCTGCCCAAGTATCTTGAAGTTTACAAGCAGGCACGTGAGAGCATCTGTTAGATAAGGGAACTCTGAAAAACTCAAGATTGTTAAATTTTCTCGCCTTTTTCGAGGGAATTCGACAAAAACGCACTCTCTTAACTATCAAAGTTTAAAGTCGATTGTTTTTTCGAATTTTAGAAAAAATTCAGTCAAAATGTCATTAACCTGAGTTGATCAGAGGTTCTTCAACGACCTCGCCCCTAATGTGCTAACTGTTTTTCTAGCCTAGCGAGCTTCTCAGATAGTGAGGAGTCTGATTCAATTTTCTTTTCAATGGCTTTACATGCATGAAGAAGCGTGGAATGTGTTTTTCCAAACTCCTTTGCAATTGTTTTTAGCGTCCCTTTGATTGTCCGGCATGCAAGGTACATTGCAGATTGACGGGCAATTGCAATTTTTTGCGTGCGCAAGCTACCTTTTAGATCTTCAATGGAAACATTGAACCCCTTTTCAACAACTGACAATACTTCAGTAACAGAGATTTTTTTGACAGCAACGGGTTGGAAAAAGTCTCGAAGAACATTTTCTGCAATCTCTTGTGTAATTGGAATGTCGAGCAACTGGGCCTGGGCTGAAAGGCGATTGACAGCCCCCTCAAGTTGCCTGACATTGCGCGTGAGTCTTTCCACAATCCAGAAAGCCACATCTTGCGGAATTTTGATCCCGCGTCTTTTTGCCTTATCTTCAAGAATTGCAACCCTAGTTTCCACATCAGGAGGGGAGATTTGAACGACGAGTCCCCACTCCATGCGACCGACAAGTCTTGTTGAAAGGTCAAGCTGCTGAGGCGACTTATCCGAGGTAATCACAATCTGCTTTTTCTGATGGATCAGGGCTTCGAAAGTACTGCAAAACTCATCCTCGAAATTTTTTAAATTTTGAAGGAACTGTATGTCATCAACTAGAAGTACATCGACATCATTGCGATAGAATCTCTTGACCTTATCAAGTGAGCGTGTGGCTCGAAGCGACTTGACAAATTCGTTGATCAAGGACTCAGTTGTGACACACTGTACTCGTATTTGTCGTTTGTTTTGTTGTATGGCGTGGCCGATACTGTGTAAAAGATGCGTTTTTCCAAGACCGACATCGCCGTGTATAAAAAGTGGGTTATAGAGCTCTCCGGGACGAGTCGCCACGCCGACAGCCGCTGATTTAGCAAATTGATTGATCGGACCGTCGATAAAACTGTCAAAGTGATAGCCGGTATTTAAGGTTGTATAGCCGGAGTGAGTCTTGATGGTCGGCTTTTTTCTAGAGGCTTCGTTTTTGTTAATAGGGTCAGACTTGGCAATCACAAAATTAATGGCAGGCTCTCCTGTTGCACGTAGAGGAACAAGTGCGCGAAGTTCCTCTAAAAAATTGGAGTAGAGGTACTCTTTCACAAAAATATTTGGCACTTCCAATGTAATCTCATCAACAGATTCGTCAACAAGCTGAATTGGAGCGATCCAATTATTAAAAGCTGCACCGGAACACCGCTCTTTTGCGCAATCTAAAAATTCAGCCCATGCAACTGAAACATCACAACATGTCATCTTTTTGTTACCACCCTATAGTTATGAACACCCTTTCCACAGTATGTTCTCAAGCTGATTTAAGTCCGAATCTACCATGCCAAACCTAATGGCTGCAAGTGAATTATTTTGAAACGCATTCGCAGTTTGTTAAATCTTTGATTTTCAGTTCGCAACTTGGAATTTGATCAAAAATCATCTCTAAATACCTAATAATTAGCAAGATGTAAAATATATTCTTTAAGCCGTTTTGACGTAAGACCATGGTTCTAAAACTCTTGATTCAAAAAAATTATTACACATCTTTCTATTCTTCTTACGCTCTTTTGATTTGTATGGCAATAGGGAAAACTGCTAGTGTAATATTTTGAAAGCCGGCGAAGTGAAGGAGCCTTTGAAACTTTAGGTTCATTAAGACTTTTGGAACTTCGTGTACTTAGAGGTTCCTTTAGGAACCTCTGAAAAACTCAGGTTCAATTGAATTTTGGATGGATTTTTTCTAAAATTCGAAAAAACAATCGAGCTTAAGCTTTGAAGCTTAAGCGAGTGCGTTTTTCTCGAATTTCAGGAAGAAGGCGAGAAAATTTAACAACCTGAGTTTGTCAGTGGTTCCTTTATTAAAATTACTGAGATCTTATATGTTCTCTTGCGGATTTGATCAATTTTAAGAATGAAGAAAATTTACCCAAAACAGATTGTTTATGCGCTTTCAGCGATTGTCGTCCTCGCTATTATTCTTCTCACCCTCAATCGGTTTGGAAGGGAAATGGTGGATGCAAATAGATATGTCATTGGGATAGATTCCAGTTGGTACCCACTGAACCTTCATGGAAAGGAAAGGCGGATGCTCGGCTTTGTTCGAGAGCTTTTAAGTGAAATTGCTGATGAAGAGGGGTTTGAGGTACGGTACATTGAGGTGGGGCCGCATACTTTAGTTGAAGGGTTGGATAGAGGCAGTTATCAGGGAATCGTCTCCTCTATGGTTCCAAACCCTTACACTAGAAGTCGTTATATTTTTTCAGATCCTTTTTATCTTGTTGGCCCGGTTTTGTTAGTCAGAGAAGATCAAGATGTTCGTTCATTGGAGGATTTATCCGGAAAAATTGTTGGACTACAAAGCGAGACGCTCCGGGTTTTTAGTACAGCAGAGCATCCGAGGATTCTCTTTGTTCCCTATGATCGCCCTTGGATTCTTTTGGAAAATTTAATGAACTACACCATTGATGGTGTCATTATGGATGCCCTTGTATCGCATGTCTATACTCAAGGCTATTATAGAGGGAGTGTCAAAATTGCAACAGCGCCGTTAACGGACAAAGGCCTTCGGCTTGTGGCGTTAACAGACCCTAGATCTGTCAGCCTTGTCTATCGTTTTGACCAAGGGCTGGATAAACTCAAACAGTCCGGGCGATTTGACGAGCTTTTGCTCAAGTGGGAGATTATCGATACAGAGATGCGTCAAAGAGCAATAAATGAATTGGAACAAGCCATTCAGGAGTCAGTGTGAATATTTGCAAACGTATCCGTTTTTTTCAGTGCGCGGCGACCGCAATTTTTGTCGTTTTTATTGGGATTCTTATTTTTGTCTGCTGTCTTGGATTTTCAAGAAAGTCGGGAAAGACGTCGTTATCCATGATTGAAACGCAAAAAATCCGCATTGATGCTTCTCGTTATCGCTAGTCTCTCTTTTTTATCATTTGCATGCAATTGAGGTTTATTTGACGTTACTTCTCTCTATGTTGCCATTTTATGTTTTGGGAAATCTGCATTGCATGGGAATGTGCGGCCCACTTGTCATGACAATTGGAGTCCATCCTCATCGTGTTTGGTACTTTTTTGGCAGAACGCTCTCTTTTGCTTTGGCTGGCGGAATCGCGGGGGGAGTTGGCGCAGTTCTTAGTCATCTTCTTCAACTGTTTCATATTCCGGCAATTACAAGTCTTTTATTTGGGGGGATCGCCTTGTTTGTCGGTATGAAAAATTTTATGAATCTCCCATCATTCTCATTTCAGTGGATGAACCGATTTAATCGGCATCTCACTCACTTTGCCCTGAGCCCCCATCCATTTTCACTCTTTCTGTTCGGCTTTTTTACCGTGTTTCTCCCTTGCGGCCAGACAATTATTGTCTTTTCTGCATGCGCTCTTGTCGGTAGCATTAATGTCGGGTTGATCAATGGATCTATTTTTGCCCTGTTGACGAGCCCGTCATTACTGCTTGCGATGCACTCCCACCGATACCTTGCAAAGTGGAAAGCATCATACAACTCTATTTTCATTACTCTATGTTTTTTCGCCGGCACTCTCTCGATTTGCCGAGGGCTTGCAGAACTTGAGTGGATTTCTCATATGGAGATATTTAAAGGGATAGGGGGAGAAAGCCTCCATTTTGTTCTTTATTAAAAACAGTTCTAATCAACCGATTATTTTTTCTTTTTTGCAAAAGTTGAATGATTAACCTTTTCAAAAAACGAAGGATTGCTTATACTTCCTAGGTATTTATTGATCAAATTTTGATTGATAACTGATTATCGAAGGGAGAATATTGAATGCCAACGATTAACCAACTCGTTCGGAAGAATAGAACACCAAAGAAAAAGCGTAGTCGTTCGCCTGCATTGCAAGCTTGTCCACAGAGACGTGGAGTTTGCGTTCAGGTAAAGACGAAAACGCCGAAAAAACCAAACTCTGCCTTGCGTAAGGTAGCATGGGTTCGACTCTCAACAGGGCAAGAAGTCATTGCCTATATTGGGGGAGAGGGGCACAACTTGCAGGAGCACAGCATTGTTCTTGTTCGCGGTGGTCGAGTGAAAGACTTACCCGGTGTACGTTACCATATCGTACGCGGAGCTTTGGACTGCGGTGCTGTAAAAGACCGTAAACAAGGAAGATCAAAATACGGGGCGAAGCGTCCTAAGTAACTCTAGGATCTCTATTTAATGAGATCCTAGTTCGTGATTTGTGTTTATGAAAGCACAAATCACGCACCGGTTCTATATGAACCTACGTGAAGTTGTTTTGATTTCCTTTTCATTGTTCGCAAGAGTAAATGCGGGCTATTAACTTAGAATAGGTGGACAAGTAGAGAAGCCTTAAAGTGAATTGGAGAAGATTTAACGATGTCAAGAAGACGAAGAGCAGAAAAGCGTAAAGTCCAGCCGGATCCTGTTTACGGCAGCGAGCTACTGGAAAAATTTATTAACAAAGTGATGATAAGCGGAAAGAAAACTGTTTCTCGACGTATTGTATATGGTGCGATCGATAAGTTTTCTCAACGCGTCAAGCGGACGGATAACCCTCTTGAGGCATTTGAGCAAGCATTGGAAAATGCGAAACCCACACTTGAAGTTAAGTCGCGCCGCATTGGTGGAGCTACTTATCAAGTACCGATAGAAATTGCCCCTCACCGTCGGACTGCACTCGCAATGCGCTGGATTATTAACTATTCTCGAGCAAAAAGTGGACGCTCAATGGAAGAGGCGCTTTCTGGTGAACTCTCTGATTGTTTTAATAATCAAGGGTCGACAATTAAGAAAAAAGACGACACCCACCGTATGGCCGAAGCGAATAAAGCTTTTGCTCATTATAGATGGTAATAGGAGAAGGAATTAATGATAGAAATTGATCGCGTAAAGAACGTGCGTAATATCGGAATTATGGCGCACATCGATGCCGGAAAAACGACTGTTACCGAGCGTATTCTCTTCTACTCCGGAAAATCCCATCGAATTGGAGAGGTTCATAATGGCGCTGCCACAATGGACTGGATGGCTCAAGAGCAGGAGCGTGGAATTACCATTACATCGGCGGCAACTACGATTTTTTGGAAAGAATCCAAAATTAACATTATCGACACTCCCGGACAAGTTGACTTTACAGTAGAAGTTGAGCGTTCGCTTCGTGTACTTGATGGTGCGGTTGCTGTTTTTGATGCTGTATCTGGTGTGGAGCCACAATCAGAGACTGTTTGGCGTCAAGCTGATACCTATGAAGTGCCGAGAATTGCTTTTATTAATAAAATGGACCGCATGGGCGCTGATTTCTTCGAAGCGGTGAGCTCAATGAAGGAAAAATTGCATGCCAATGCTGTTCCTGTTCATTTACCTATTGGAGCAGAGGCCGAGTTTGATGGAATCATCGATCTTGTCACTATGAAAGCTCTTTACTTCAAGGAAGATGGTTTTGGAGCAGAATGGGAAGAAAAGGAAATTCCGGCAGACTATCTTGATCGAGCAAATGCAATGCGCGCAGAGCTTTTAGATGAGCTTGCTCTTTTAGAAGATGAGAACGATGAGTTTATGACAAAAGTTCTTGAAGATCCAGACGCACTTACTCCGGAAGAGCTCCACGCAGTGATTCGAAAAGGTGTTCTATCTAATAAAATTAATCCGGTTCTTTGCGGAAGTGCCTTGAAAAACAAGGGAGTTCAGCAACTACTTGACGTCATTGTTGAGTGGATGCCGTCACCTTTGGATCGTACGAATGTTAAAGGTCTTATCCCGGATTCGGACGAAGAGGTTAGTGTTGAGCCAAAAGATGATGCCCCACTTGCAGCACTTGCTTTTAAGGTGATGACAGACCCTTATGTCGGACGTCTAACATTTATACGTATCTATTCGGGTGTATTGGATAAAGGGATGAACCTTGTTAATACAACAAAAGAAAAGAAAGAGCGCGTATCAAGATTGATCGAGATGCATGCGAACCAGCGGAAGGAACGCGACCAATTCTTCACCGGGGACATTGCGGCATGTGTCGGATTGAAGTATACAACAACTGGCGACACTCTCTGTGCTGCGGGTCAGAAGCAGATAGTTTTGGAGAGAATGGTATTTCCTGAGCCTGTGATTTCGATGGCAATCGAGCCGAAGTCAAAAGCAGATCGTGAAAAGCTTTCAACGGCACTTAGCGCACTCTCAGAAGAAGATCCAACGTTTCGCGTTTCAACTGATGAGGATACGGGACAAACGATTATTTCCGGGATGGGTGAGTTGCACCTTGATGTTTTGCACGATCGTATGAAGCGAGAGTTTAACGTCGAGGCCAATGTTGGTAAGCCTCAAGTCTCATATAAAGAGACGATCACGGCGCCTTCTAAGTCGCAAACGAAGTTCGTTAAGCAAAGTGGTGGACGTGGACAGTACGCTCACGTTGAGCTTGAAATCGAGCCTAATGAAACAGGCAAGGGCATTCAGATCGAGAGTAAGATTGTCGGTGGTGTTATTCCAAAAGAGTATATTCCTGCTGTTATCAAAGGGATTGAGGAAGGACTTTCAAGTGGTGTACTTGCAGGTTATAATCTCGTTGATGTTAAAGTTGCGATTGTCTTTGGATCGTATCACGATGTTGACTCTAATGAGATGGCCTTTAAAATTTGCGGATCTATGGCAATTAAAGATGCTGCTGCAAAAGCAAAGCCAATTATCTTAGAGCCGATCATGAAGGTGGTTGTGACAACTCCTGAAACATCAATGGGTGATGTGATTGGTGACATTAACCGTCGTCGAGGACAAATTCAAAAGCAAGAACTGCAGAAAAGTGCAGCTCTTGTCGAGTCTCAAGTCCCGCTTAGCGAAATGTTCGGTTATGCCACTGATCTGCGTTCGATCACGTCAGGTCGTGCAAATTATACAATGGAATTTGCGCACTTCCAACGCGTTCCAACGAAACTACAAGAAGAAATTATCAAAAGGTAAAAGAGATCCATGGCAAAACAGCAACAACAAAAGAAAGCAATCCAGAAGATTCGGATTCGTCTTAAAGGGTATGACCAGCGCTTGCTAGATCGCTCGACAGCTGATATCGTCGAAACAGCTAAGCGTACTGGCGCGGGTATTGCAGGTCCAATTCCTCTTCCAACTAGAAGAGAGATTTATACTGTTCTAAGATCCCCTCACGTGAACAAAAAGTCACGCGAACAGTTTGAGATCCGCACACATAAAAGGCTGATTGAAATCCAAAATCCAACAGGAAAGACAATTGATGCCCTAAAAGGCCTCACTCTTCCTGCAGGTGTGGATATCAAAATTAAAGCCGGAATGACGGCCTAATTCAATTTCCTATGGTGTAAGGAGAATCTCTCCTTACACCATCTGAAACTTCGACGCTTCGATCTAATCTATACTATAGACCCTTTGCATTTTCAGACTCGTCTGCTTAGGAAACACTAAAATTCCAGATTGCCTTACACTTAACGCCCTCTTCGAAGAAACAATCGATCTTAACTACTTGATAGTAAGTTGAGTGCGTTTTTGTTGAATTCACTAGGAAAAGGCGCTAAATCTAATAATTTGAGAAAATCAGACCTTCCTTAATGATTAATAGGCATCGATTTTTCTTGTCTCTACTCAAGTCACAATTTTTAAGAGACATTAGATGTTTTCCAAATCTTTCCATTGATATGCGTTTCTTGCTGAACAGCTGAGAAAAAATTTGCTCGAAAGAGGTATTCATCATTTGTTTGAAGAGTAAAAGTCTCCTCTCCTTTCAATGTCTCCTTATCTTCATACTTCCAAGTGATTGCATTGTCTGTGATCAATCCATGTCCTTTCGTGTGTAAAAGCTCATTTCTAAGTTCGATCTCAAACTCATTGGTCGTTAGAAGTGTCAGTCGGTAGTAGTTGATCCCTTTATGATGAGCGGAGGGGATTTCAACCACTTGCTTACAAGAGAGTCTTTTTTTTCTCATGGCCTCAACTTCCCACCGAGTAAAGATCGGCAGAGCTTCAGCAGAGCCGGAGATTTGTAACTCTCCAACCCCAAGCCACGTTCCTTGTTGAAATAAGAATGGATGCATTGTCATTAGAACATGAACCTCCTGCTATAAATGCTTTGAAGCAGACCAAGGGCTGCCATTGTAATGAGAGTGCTTGTCCCTCCATAGCTGATCAGGACAAGTGGGACGCCGGTTATAGGTAGAAACCCTGTCATCATGCCGATATTGATCAGGATGTGTATGGCAATATATCCTGTAATTCCAGCAGCAAGTAGCCTTCCAAAAAGGGTGGGGGCAGCTGCGGTCACTTGGAAACAGAGGTAAAGGAGCACATAAAAGAGGGACATCAGAAAGATTACACCGATGAGTCCGAATTGTTCGGCGTAGGAAGGAAAGACAGAGTCTGTCCAAGCGGCCGGCAGCCAACCGCCTGATGTATACTCAGCTTTTCTCCACCCTGTACCTGATACTCCTCCGATTGCGATTGCTGTCTCACTTGCCTTCTGGTGATGCGTACCAGGCTCTAATCTCTTCAATTGATACTCTTTTAATACTTTGCTCGCCACTGGCCTTGCATGTTCATGTGGAATCAATCCTAGAAATATCGATGTGACAAGGAGAAGGAAAATCAGTGCCACATACGTCATGGCTTTCACAATTTTCGGGTGGATATTTCCAAAATAGAACATCATGAGTGTCATTGGAATCAATACAAGAGCGGATCCTAGATCCGGTTGCTTTAGAATCAGTAGAAATGGAATTCCGATAATGATGCCGGCCCAGAAGAGAGTGCTTAAACGCGAAGCTCGGTCAGAGAACTTCTCGAGGAACCAGCTGAGAGTAATGACAACGATTAACTTGGCTGTCTCAGAGGGCTGAATACTAATACCGATCAGTGGGATACGGTACCATCTTTGGACTCCTACGATCGTTTTGGTGAAGAAGAGACCAAGTAGTGAGAGAATCATTAGCACATACAAAAGCCATGTCCATTCGTGCAACTTGCGGTAGTCAAATGCGGCAGCGCATATAAATACAAAGATGCCAATGATAAACCATTTCGCTTGATTGATGACATATGGTGTAAAAATACGCTCTTCCATTCCATCAGGAGTCATTTCAATAGTTGCAGATGAGATGACAAGTAAGCTGATGAGCATTAAGAGTCCAAGCACTGGAATGATGCGAAAGTCGATTTTGAATAATTTTTTAAAGTCTAACATCAAAACCCTTGAAAAGGCGGTAATCACATTTATGCAGGTTGCCTAATTGCATGCGTGAGAGTCCAATTGTAACATATTGAAAAACCAGCAGAGCTCTTTCTCTTTGAGCTGTTTTCATAGGCTTTTATATTAAAGAGATTAAGGATAAGAATCCATCTGCAATTAAAACTTTTAAGGCGCCTTCAGGGTGCGAATGATTAGTCTTATTTATTTAAATGCAGTATCATTAACCGCATGAAAAGTAAAATGTATGTCATAAATGAAAAAGGTTTATCTACCATCTGTTGATTCGACAAATCTTTATGCGAAAAGACAGTTAGCTGATTTTCCAAAAGATAGTCTCACAATGATTGTTGCAGAGACACAAACACATGGTCGCGGGCAATTTGAGAAGCGCTGGATATCCCCAAAGGGGAATTTATACGTCACTTTTGTCAGTTTCTTACCAGGGTATCCGGCAGATATGACTCAAATTCCTTTAAAAACTGCTCGTCAAATTCAAGAGTGGTTATTCATGTATGGAATTACAGCAAAGATCAAGTGGCCAAACGATCTACTCGTGAATCATAAGAAAATTGCCGGCATTTTGTGTGAAACACTCGTACACGAAAACAGGCTGGCAGTCATTTTAGGGGTGGGGCTGAATGTCAATATGACAGAGCAGGAGGCATCGCAAATTGAGCAGCCTGCAACCTCTCTTCGTATGGAGACGGGGAGGCTGTTTGATTTGAATACCTTAATAGAGCAATTTCCGCGCCCAGTTGACGATGCTATAGATCAATGTCAGGAGTGACCTTTAAATCCGAATGAAGCTTCGCCTTTAATGTCTCTTGAATATAAGAAAGAGTTGTGCCGACGGCTGCAAAACATGATGTGCAATTGCCCTGGTAGCGGATGATAATTTCATCTTCAATGAGATTAATCACCTCGACTCCTCCTCCATCAAGCGCAATGTATGGAGCAATGTCTTGCTCAATTACCTCTTTGACAAGGTCAATTTTCTGCGCCGGTTGAAGCTCTTTCCAGCCAGGATATCCCCCTTCTCTCACCTCAATGGGTCCCATCGGAGTCGGCGGCGCATCA